>DASVDB010000067.1 GCA_036381315.1 Bacilli bacterium
GACAACTTGATGCAAGTGATTTTTTCTATTAAACAAATTTGAGTCATAGGGTAGAAATCGAATTTACACCACTTGACGGGACACTATCCTTGATGCTCGTCCCAATCACCCCAAGCGATGATAATTTTAACATTATTTTCATCATTGTAAATCACTAAAATCGAAAACACATGAGACGTTAGATCGTTTTTAATCTAGGCTGTAACGTTCCTGCATGGGTTTATCCCTTCCAAAGTTTGGACATCTAAAGACCCACCTTCGGATGTAGCCTTAAAGAAGAGCGACCACAAAAGTTGAGAAAAGAATCATGATGGAAAAAAAGCATTTATTTCCCCGAAACCCATCTGGCAACAGAGGGACTGCGATGAGTACTATTAAATTAATTGTTGGAACGGTCTTCGTATGTTATGATTTATTTAACAAAGACCGAGTGCTGCGAACACTCGGCCTGTACAATTGGCTTGGATGGGTTTCTCCCTTCTAAAGTCCGAAGATCAAAAACCCACCTTCTGCTGCAACCTCGGGGGTGGGCTTTTATTTTTCTTGTAGTTATTCGAGATGTATGTTAAAAGACCAACAACAAGGGTCGCAAATAAGATCATGATTGTAAATGTGTCTTTCAACTCCATGGCTTCACCTCTTTTCGAAGGAAACCATGCCCACCCAAGATTCAATTAAACTATCCTATCATACCATATTGTTCCATATTGGTTTCCGGCTAAAGCCGTTCGGTGGACTTTCAACTCTAACGGACGCGACAGAGGCTATTTTGGGTTTTTTCGTTCGACGTCGCAAAATGGGCATGCTTTGAATTGGAATTTCAACATGGTTTATCCGCCTGTTCCAGGGTTTGCCATTAGACCCCCCGCACGCATCCTCGTAGACTACGCACTGCCTGTTAGCTATATACTTCCGCCACCTGCGGTGTATTCGGGACTTTCACCCGTTAGCACGGTGTGCTGCCAAGCGCACAGCGCCCTTGAACCAAATGATGTTCCAAGGGCGCGCAAACACCAAACAGTCGGGCGGATTTTGTCCGGCCATTTCAGGGTGTACGAGAAGTGCAATCTCAATTGAAATATTTTTGGGCTACTTCATTGTAAATCGGAATCAGATAATGCAGCGTTTCATAATTGTAAACTTCAAAATCAGACTGCTCCAACTCCCCGGCTTTCGTCTTTTCCTTTATTTCCTTGGTAGGGATGGCAAACATTCCTTCGTAATCACCAACTGCACAGTATCCCTGCAAATTGTGATCATATACGAGGAACAAAAGATATTTATTATTTTTGACCACTGGTTTAAGAGAAGTAAAAGTGACCAATTGTTGCTTGCCGTCGGGGTATGTCCATATATAATAATCCTGTAATAAAACCACCTTGTCTCCGACTTTCACATCGCCCTTGTATACTTTGGTAACTTCAATTTCCCATCTTGTATAGCCGTAGTCAGGCAAATCTTTTTGAAGTTCATTATCAAAATGAGTAGATACATCCTGCCCGAGATTTTCCTTGGCAACGGCTTCAACAATAATAGTGGAATTAGCTTCAACTTGCTGAAGGTCACTGTATATATCCCTATCTGTTGGAATATTTACTATCTCAATTTCGGACGGGATACCGGTCGCATCTTTTTCTGCACACGAAGCCAACAATAATACGCACATTAGACATACAAAAACTAATCCAGTTTTTCTCATTTCAGCAACACTCCCTTATAACATTTATAAACCCCATTTAGCAATTATATTATCCTTGTCATCATACGTAATCGTTTCAGCTATAATCGAGCCATTAGGGACGCCTTGATGCATAACAGAACTAAAATAGAAATTACTGGGATGTTTTAGAAGAAAAACATGACCGACTTCATGCCGTATCGTTTTTTTCAAATAAGTTGAATCAAATGATCCGTTGACATTAAAGGCGCTTTTATCTGAATTAAGACGTATTTCGCATTTGTAAATGGATGTTGAATCCATAGGATAAGTGTCACTGATTAGAGTTCCACTAGAAGTATAGTAAAAAGTCTCACCCTTAGTGGTTATTAACATGGTTTTTGTGCTGATCAGAAAATAGCCTGGATATGAGGATGAGGAAGCTGGGTACATGGCAACAGCGGCAACATTTCCTTTATAGTCTCCATTCCAGTCAAAAGCAGCAGTAAACGCACCGGAACCATAGGTTGTTATTGCAGAATAATCTACATAAAACTTAAGACCGGTAGTAGGTTTAACCGGCGCCGAGCTCACATAATTGCCGGACCCATAATACCAATTCCCAGCAGCATAAGAGCTCAAAGGGAAAGATGCGATTAACGCAAACAGAAAAAAAGAAATACATATTTTTCTTCTCATAATACTATGCACCACACTTGTAAATCTATTTCATTATATTATGTAAATATTTTCTTGTAATTTCCATAAATAATAGATTTATAATTATTTATTTCACATCAGTTTTTTCTATAATCTCTCGATTTAAATTCGCGCATCATTTTTCCTTATATGCTTTTACGCTGAACTTTATGCTATTGCCAACTTTCGAGATGTATGTTAAAAGACCAACAACAAAGTCGCAAATAAGATCATGATTGTTAATGTGTCTTTCAACTCCATAGCCTCACTTCTTTTCGAAGGGAAACCATGCCCACCCAAGATTCAATTGTACGATCCTATCTTACCATATTGTTCCATATTGGCTTCCGGCTAAAGCCGTTAGGTGGACTTAACGGACGCGACAGAGGCTATTTTGGGTTTTACGCCCGGTTTTTAAGTTTAACGGACGCAGGCGCGCTTATTTTGGCACTTTGTGCGGTTTTCAGGTAAAAATAAGGCGAATAGCCGCTGTGGCGTCCGTTAAAATTTTTGCAAAGCCTTTTTTCGGCAAATAGCCTCTGCTGCGTCCGTTAGCGCTGGACGGGGAGGGGCGTGTAGTGGGGAATGCTCGCGGTGTGCAAGGAGTGGCTAACATTAGCGTTGCGCAGTGAGGTTTAACGTTTACCAAGCGCAAGTGATGAAAGCTGACCGCCTACAGGCGGTGGGTTTGAAGCCGGCGCACGGAAATCTAAACCAAGCCGCTCGCGATTGGGCGAGCGGCTTGGCAGCTTGAGGAATTATGCGGCGCGGTAATATTTGCCGGATATCAGCTTCTTTTGCTTCTTCGGCGGGCGGAGCAGGCTGCCCAGGCCGAACAGGAAGGTCGGTATCGCCGCGGCGGTCATCACCAAAATCCATTCGCGCACGCCAAGCGCCACGGTGCGGAAGATCGGCTGCAGCGACGGCACGTACAGGACGGCTGCCAGCAATGCGACGGATGAGATGACGGCGACGACGAGATACTTGTTCTGCAGCGGATTGCGGTGGAAAACCGAGCTTGTGCTGCGGCAATCAAACACATGAATGAGCTGCGCCATCACCAGGGTGGCGAACGCCACCGTTTGCGCATAGGCGAGGTCGCCGCTATGGCTATCCAGCGCAACCCGGAACGCGCCCAATGTGCAGACGCCGATCATCAAGCCGCGGCTCAAGATTTTCCAGCCCAAGCGGCGGGCGAAAATATTTTCCTTCGCCGGGCGCGGCCGGGATTGCATCAAGTCTTTCTCTGCGGAGTCGACGCCAAGCGCCATGGCCGGGAGTCCATCCGTAACCAGATTGACCCACAAAATCTGAATCGGTACAAGCGGCAGCGGCATGCCCAGCATCATCGCGATAAACATGACCAGAATTTCGCCGACATTTGAAGCAAGCAAATATCGGATAAACTTGCGAATATTTTCGTAGATGCCCCGGCCTTCTTCAATGGCGGCGACAATCGTGGCAAAGTTGTCGTCGCTTAGGATAAGCGCCGACGCTTCCTTGGTGACATCGGTGCCGGTGATGCCCATGGAGATGCCGATGTCGGCGGCTTTGACCGCCGGCGCGTCATTGACGCCGTCGCCCGTCATTGCCACGACGTGGCCGTTTCGCTGCAACGCCTTGACGATTCTGAGCTTGTGTTCGGGCGCCACCCGCGCATACACATAAATATTGCCGACTTGTTTGTCCAACTCGTCGTCGCTCATCGCCGAAAGGGTCTGCCCGTCTACAGACATCCCGCCGGGCGGAATGATACCCAACTGTTTGGCGATCGCTTCAGCGGTAATTTTATGGTCCCCGGTGATCATGACGGTCTTGATCCCCGCTTTTTTGCACGTGATAATCGCATCGCGCGCTTCCTTGCGCGGCGGGTCGATCATCCCGGCCAAACCTACAAACACCAGCCCGCGCTCGACATCTTCCGCCTTGCCTTGATCATCGAACGGTTTCAACTCCCGATATGCCGCGCCCAACACTCTGAGCGCGTTAGCCGCCATCGCTTCGTTCGCCGCCATCACTTTCCTGCGCAGCGTATCGGTGAACGGCACGACTTTATCCTGCCAAAGTATATAGTCGCAATGGGAAAGCAGCACATCGGGCGCGCCTTTCATAAAAAGCAACATGCCCCCTTGATGCCTGACGATGACCGACATCCGTTTGCGTTCCGAGTCAAACGGGAATTCGCGTACGCGCGAGTATAATCCGCCAAGCCCCTGCTTGCTCATCCCCGCCTTCGCGCCCAGAACGATCAGCGCGCCTTCAGTGGGATCCCCTTTCACCACCCACCGCGGTTTGAGCGGCGTTTTCTGCTTCTTTTTGCGATAATCCGGGTATTCTTCGCCGAGCGAGGCGTTGTTGCACAGCACGGAAACTTGCAAAAAGCGGCGAATCGTCTGGTCTTCACGGATATCCACGGGCTTGCCGCCGCACATGATTTCGCCTTTCGGCTCATATCCCGTTCCGGTGACCTCATAAAGCTGGCCGCCCGCCCACATATGCGTAACGGTCATTTTATTTTGCGTCAGCGTTCCGGTTTTGTCCGAGCAGATGACCGAGGCGCAGCCGAGCGTTTCCACCGAAGGCAGCTTGCGGACAATCGCCTTGCGCTTGATCATCCGCTGCACGCCCAATGCCAGCGCGATCGTCACAATCGCCGGCAAGCCTTCGGGAATGGCGGCGACCGCAAGGCTTACGCCAGCCAAAAACATGCCGTAACCGGGCTGCCCGTGCATCATGCCGGCAACGACCACCAGAATAGTCAGCGCGACCGCCACACCGATCAAAATTTTGCCGAGTTGTTCCAACCGATGCTGCAGCGGCGTTTCCGCCAAATCGGTGCTTTGGATCAAATCGGCGATTTTTCCCATTTCCGTTTCCATTCCGGTGCGGACAACGATGCCTTTCGCCGTGCCGCGCGTAACCATCGTGCCCATGTAGCCGATATTTTTCCGGTCGCCTAACGGAATGTCTTCTTCGGCGAGTGGATCACAATGTTTTTCGGCTGGGACGGACTCTCCGGTAAGCGCCGACTCCTCGATATGCAAATTGTTTGCCTCGCAGATGCGGATGTCCGCCGGCACCCTGTCGCCGCTTTCCAGTACGACGATATCCCCCGGCACCAGCATTTTCGCTTCCACTTGCACCAGGATGCCGTCCCGCAGCACGTTTGCCATCGGCGCCGACAGCGCTTTTAGAGCCCTGAGCGAGCGTTCCGCGCGGTATTCCTGAATGTATCCCAGAATGCCGTTCATAAAAATGATCGCGATTATGGTGATGGCGTCCAAATATTCCCCCAACAGGCCGGAAATTAGCGTCGCCCCGAACAGCACCAGCACCATGAAATCTTTGAATTGGTTTAAAAAGAGCGTTAGCGGCGATATTTTTTTTCCTTCCGTCAGTTCGTTTGGCCCGTGCAAGCGCAATCGCTCTTTCGCTTCGTCGCTTGACAACCCTTTGGACATGTTGACGCCGAACGCTTCCGCCGTCTCGTCGTTCGATAGCTGGTGCCATTTTTCCCGCTCCATCTTTGCGAAAACCTCCTTTAACATAAGCAGCAGCCGGTTTGTTGAATGGAACAACCTCTCTTAGAGATGTATTCAGACGAGCTTAAAATTATCCCACCTCTTAAGTTTTCGCGAGAAATATGGCATGATAGGAAAAGGCGCAACTTGCTTAAAATTTGGCGAGCTATTGCCGAACATGCGCCATTTCAAGGGGGATTCCCATCATGGCATTCGACGGACTTGTGCTGCACGCGCTGAGTAACGAACTTAAAGCGTGTGTGCACGGACGAATCAATAAAATCTATCAACCAAACGATCACGATATTGTGATGCACCTGCGCACCAAGGCGGGAAATGTGAAACTGCTGCTGTCGGCAAACCCGACGTATCCGCGCATGCATCTCACGGACCGGCAATATACAAATCCGCAGGACGCCCCGATGTTTTGCATGCTGCTGCGCAAACATTGCGAAAACGGAGTGATTGACGGGATCGGGCAAGTCGGAATGGAGCGCATCATGCGCATCCAGCTGCGCCAGCGCGACGAACTCGGGGATATCCGGAAAAAGGCGATCATCGTGGAATTGATGGGCAGGCACAGCAACATCATTCTGCTGGATGATACGGAAAACAAAATTTTGGACGGTATTCATCACGTCACTCCGGCAATCAGCCAATACCGCGTCGTAATGCCCGGAAGCGTGTATGTGGCGCCGCCGGATCAGGGAAAAAGCGATCCGTTCGCCGTTACGGAGGCCTCGTTTCGCGATACGATTCGCGAACACCTGGCAAACGCAAAGACAGAACAAACGTCCTTGCACCGGCTGTTCGTCGCGGCGCTAAGCGGCATCAGCCCGCTCGCAGCAAAAGAGATCGTGCACCGGGCGGGCGTGGCGGACGCGGCCGGCAATCTCGGGGACGCGCAGCTTGCGAAGCTATGGGCGGCATTTTCCGCGGTCATGGACCAAATCCGGCAGGGGCGGATTGAGCCCAACATTGTCGATACCGTAAGCGGCAAAGCGGATTTTTCCGTCATTGCGCTGACGCACCTTGCGGGCAGCGTACGCGCTTTTCCCGATGTGAGCGCCATGCTGGAAGCCTTTTACGGGGAAAAAGCGGAACGGGACGCGGTCAAACAAAAGGTTGCGGATCTTGCCAAAATGCTGCAAAACGAGATCGCCAAAAACGATCTGAAGCTTGTCAAGCTTGCCGAAACGCTTAAAGAAGCGCAGGAGGCCGACCGCTTCCGGATAATGGGTGAGCTTGTCACGGCCAATATGCATGCAATCAAACGCGGCGACGAGCAATTGCAAGCGGTCAATTATTACGAGGAAACCCAGCCGGTCATCAGCATTCCACTTGAGCCGCGGCTTACGCCGTCGGAAAATGCGCAGCGATATTTCAAAAAATACACCAAAGCGAAAAACAGCATTGCGGCCATTCGCGAGCAGATGGAACTTGCGCAAACGGAAAACCGCTATCTGAAAACCGTCCGCCAACAGTTGGAATTCGCCGCGCTTGCGGATGTGGAAGAAATCCGCGAAGAATTGACCGAACAGGGCTATGTCCGCAGAAAAGCGGAGCGCGCAAGGAAAACAAAGCCGGGCAAACAGGTTCCGAAAATAACCTGCTTCACTTCGAGCGAAGGCATTCCCATTTACGTCGGCAAAAACAACATCCAGAACGAATATGTCACACACCGTCTGGCGAAAGCGAACGAAACATGGCTGCATGCAAAAGATATCCCGGGCGCGCATGTGGTGATTAAAAGCAATTCGTTCGGCGAGAGAACGCTCATCGAAGCTGCCGAACTCGCCGCGTTTTTCAGCCAGGGCCGCCAATCGAGCCGCGTGCCGGTGGATGCGACGCTGATCAAGCACGTGCGCAAGCCCAATGGCGCAAAGCCCGGATTCGTCATTTACGACCATCAAAAAACGCTGTTCGTCACCCCGGACGAACAGCGCATCAAAGCAATGCCAAACAACATCATCTGAATTACGATTGGGGCTTATGCCCATCGTTTTCAGCCTGCAGCAATTTTTTAAGATAGGCAGTCAAATCGCCTTTCAATTCCGGCCGCTGCAGGGCCATTTCCACGGTCGCCTCGATATACCCCAGCTTGTCGCCGGTATCGTAGCGCTTGCCGTTAATGCCGAACGCGGCCATGCGCTGCGTCCGGTTCAAAATGCGCAGCGCGTCGGTCAGCTGGATCTCGCCGCCCTTGCTTGGCTGCAAATCCTGAAGGATATGAAAAATTTCCGGCTGCAGTATGTATCTTCCAATGACGGCATAATTGGAAGGCGCTTCTTTTCTGTCCGGTTTCTCCACCAAATCGTCGATCCACATGCAACTGGGCGTCAATTCCGCATCGCGGGCGGCCGGCGAAACAATCCCGTATTTGCTGACGTCTTCCCACGGCACCTGCTGTGTGGCGATCACGGAAGCTTTTGTCTTTTCATGCAGTTCAATCATTTGCTTCAGGCATGGCGGGTCCGATTGGATAATATCGTCGCCCAAAAGCACGGCAAACGGCTCGTTGCCGATGAACGTTTTGGCGCACAGCACCGCATGCCCAAGCCCCAACGGTTCCTTTTGCCTGATGTAGTGGATATCCACCATATTCGAGATGCCTTGCACAATTTGCAGCAGGTCCTGCTTGCCTTTTTCCTGCAGCATGATTTCCAATTCGATCGACTTGTCAAAGTGGTCCTCAATCGCCCGCTTGTTGCGGCCGGTTACGATGATGATGTCTTCCACGCCTGATGAGATGGCTTCTTCGACGATGTATTGGATCGCCGGTTTGTCCACGATCGGCAGCATCTCTTTCGGCTGCGCCTTCGTCGCCGGCAGGAATCTTGTGCCCAAACCGGCCGCGGGAATAATCGCTTTTCGTACCATTTACGCATCACACCCCGTTTTGGAAAATTTTAAGCGGCGGCAATGCGCCTACAACCATTTGCCAATGTCCCGATCCCGCAAAAATTGCAAAAACGTAACAGCGGTGATCGGCAGAATGGCGGAGTCGAGATATACCGAATAAAAATGCCGCTTGAATTTCAACCCATCGATTCTGGACGCCTTTAAAACGCCCAAGGCGAGTTCATGCCGGACCGAAGACTCGGATAAAATCGAGATGCCGATCCCCGATTCCACCGCGGACTTGACCGCTCCCGTGCTGCCCAATTCCATCAGAATATGCTGGCGGGAAAGATCAACACCCTTTCTCCGCAATTCCTCCTCCATCACCTGCCGCGTGCCGGAACCTTGCTCGCGCAGCACAAACGGATACTGAAGCACATCGTCAATCGAGCAAGTTTTCAAAGACGCAAGCGGATGCGTGGGCGGATAGATGAGCAACAGTTCGTCGTCCAAAACAACTTCCGTATGCACGCCGGCGTGCTGCACCGGCGCTTCGACAAGTCCGAAATTGAGCTGGCTGCTCATGATCTCCTCGATGATCTGCGTTGTATTCATCACTTTCATCTGTACGGAAATGTTCGGGTATTCCTTGCCAAAAGGCACCAAAAGCCGCGGCAAAATATACTCGCCGATGGTCAGGCTCGCCCCCAAGAGCAGTTTGCCCTGCAGCTTATGGGTAAAGCTCGACATGGCCACTTCCGTCTCTTTCACCAGTTCGATGCTTTTCTGGGCATAGGGCAGAAGCGCCTTGCCCGCGTCCGACAGTTCGACCCGTTTGGTGGAGCGGTGAAACAGCCTGACGCCGAAAAAATCTTCCAAAGCCTGTATTTGCATGGTCACGGCCGGCTGCGTCATATGCAAGTATTGCGCCGCCGCCGAAAAACTTCCTTTCTCCGCCACCGTATAAAAAATATGCAACTGGTGAAAATTCAGCGCCATTCATCATCCCCGCCCTTCACTCACACCCATTATAACAAAACTTTTCCGCTTTGATATATAAAAACGGGCGGCGCGCAGCATGCGTGCTGTGCGCCGCCCTGTTGTAAAAAAGCCGGCAAACCGGAATTTACCGGCGTTTGCGGCTGTTTTTGATCAATGTCATTCGGCGGGAATGGCGGAGCCACGAGTAATACGATTTCAAGTCGCGCAATTCAATCGTCTCCGACATGCGTCCGAGGAACGTGACCACAATCATTTTGTGCAGCGGATTCCCGGCGATGTCCACCTCTCCTTCCAGTTCCGCAAATTCCGCTACCATAACCAAGTCTTCTTCGATTACATATACATCCTGTTCATTTTTATAATACGAAACAATTTCTCCTTGCTTCAGCTTTTCCCAGAGATAGGCGCAAATATCTTCATATCCGGTCTTTTCATTCTCGACACGGTCGACCCAACGGCTCAATGCATGATTGGTGATGACAATATCGGCGATTTTTTTGTCTCCCAACACGATGTAGAACGGTTCGTATGTACTCCAGCGAGCCATTGTTTTATCTTTCATTATATTGAATTCCCCTTCCATAGGTATATTGGCCTATATCTTTAAGTCTATATTACTCCTTTTTCGTAAATATTTCCAGCAAATCCGTAGATTCGGAACTCTCACAGGGAATACGTCCGGGATTTATCTTGCGCATCTCTGCTGAATTCCGTCTTAATTTCGCCGCGCAGCGACTTTTCCACCCTCCTTACGTAATGCAATTTTTTGATTTGCGCGGTCAGTTCCGCTTCCCTGTCAGCGTTTATATACAAAAGCGCGTAATGCATGCGGCGCGAAACATAATACAGATTTCCATAACGTTCCAACCCCTTTGCCGCTTTTACATCGCTGATCCAGACGATTAATCCGCATCTTTCTCTCAACACAAACATGAATCGTACCTCGCTTTTTATATAATCGGGACAGCGGGCGGCCCATCACCCGCAGTGTCCCGAAGAGCCGCACGAACCGCAACCGCTTTCCGAAGGAAGCGGATTGTTGCTCGGAACTTTTACCGTCTCCGAGACGGCGTGCGCAATTGTCCGGGAGACCAGATTGAGCAGTTCGTCAAGATTCTTCTCCGCTTCACGGTACCGTTTTACCGATTCGATCGCGTTCACCTCGGCCAGGGCGTGCCTTGTTTTTTTCATCGTATCATAAAAATCGGGGTGGCGCCGCCCAAACCGCTCGCATTCCTCAAACCGTTCTTTCAGCTTGTTGAATTCACGTATCGCCGATTGCGCAAGCGGATCATTCGCCAACTCCCGTTTATATTGCAAATATTGCGCGGCTTCCGCCGAATTTTTGATCAAATCGCTTAACTCATACGCCTTCAACAGAAGCTCGCCCATATCGATTGCCTTTTTTTCCGCGACACTCAACGGTGCATACCTCCCGTCTGCATGATAATCCCGGCTTCATTCGGCCTTTATCTCATCATAACATGTATTTATCATTTATTCCCGGTAAAATCAACTGCAATTCGTTCCAATTTGCGGGAGATAAGCGCATTTTTTGGCCGGAAATGCGCCCCACCACTTCCCAATCAAAGCCGCTCCCGGAGATTTCCTCCGGAATCAGGACGACTTCTTGCCCCGCCTGCTTCAGTCGCACATACGCGCCCCAATCGATCGCCGTTTGCAGCAAATTTTTCATCGTGGAAAAATGATAGCTGCGCGCACCCTCCAGCCACGATTTGGGAATGCGCCGCAAACCGGGATAGGCGTCCTGAATGGTCGGACGCTTCGTTTCCAGCCTGCCGAATGCGGTAAGCGGTTCAGCGTTTACATCTTTGCCGGCCGGCGTCTCGCTTGCCGATGTTTCGCCGGCAATTGGTTCCGGCGGCCTTTCCCCGCTTGTCTTCCCGACGTTCGCCAAGCTATTGGCATGCAGATTTAAGCGCTGCAGTTCCTTTTGGATGGCGGCATGCGCATCTTTGGGAAACGCGAGCGCATGCGCTCCCACTTTTTCATGCGGAATTTTCGCCGCGGCAAATTTGGCCGCAAGCATGTCCGTATCGCGCTCCTCCTTGCAGCGCAAGAGCAGCGCCTCCATGATTTCCAGACGATTGTGTTCATCCCACCAACGGTAAAGCGCATCCCTGACGTTTGCGGGAACTCCGGTTGCGCCGTGCTCCGTGAGAAAATGAACGGCGTCTTTCACGTGAAGCCCGTTTTGGTAAGCGGAAATCATCGTATTTTTTTGCAGGCGGTAAGTCCACGTCCAATCGGCGCCGCATCTGTCCGCGAATTTTTCCAGCCTCCACTTCACTGCGTACGAAACTTCGGGAGGAACGACGATTTCCAGATCCGATTGGACATAGATTTGCGCGCGCCTTGCAGTAGGCGAAGCGGCCGATTCGCTTTGCCTATCCGCGCTTCCCAACGGAATGACAGGCGGCATCTTCCAGCGGTATACGGTTGCATTGTCGCTTGCCGCCCCTTGCTCCATAAAGCCGCAAGCGCAAAAAAGAACCGCAAGGCGGCGGATGCTTTCGGTTAAAGCGGCACTTGATTGTTCGGAGCAGCGGGGCGGATCGCCGCACGCCGCAAGCGCTTCCGCCAGCGCCCGCGGCGCGAACCAACCGCGTTCCGGCTGCCCAAGCATCATAAACAACGCCTGCTGCCATTCCGGTCGCTTTCGCATGACCCGCTCCGCCACATATGCCAACAATTCGTTTTCCAAAGCGTCCGCCGGGCGGTCAAACCAGGCATATACGGCTTCTTCGCGCACAATGAGGCAACCCGCATGCTCCCGCATCAGCCTAAGGTCAAACGCCAACTGCAGCACGGAAGCGAGCGGTTCGGGATAGAGCGGGTTGCCCCATCCGGCAAAAGCATCGCCGTCCGGTTTTTCCATTGCGCGCAGCAGCAGTTCGTTGTACTGCGTCACGTCTTTTTTCTGCAGCATGCGCTGCTTCGTCAGCTGCGGCTTTCTTTTGGCGGCATCCGCGAGCAACACGAATAAAGAGTGGAGCAGCGACTTTGCGGGCTCGCCGCAGGTTGCGGCTGCCGCGGCAATCGGCGGTTGCCTGAACTTTTCCGCATGGCATAAGACGTACCATGCCGGCGCCAAATCAAGCGGCAGAAAATAAACCGTCTCGCCCCAGCTTTTGCGGGCGGAAAACAGAATGCCCGCTTGTCGCAGCAGCGTGGCGCCGACTTTTTTCTCCGCCGCGGTCAACGTCCTGCCTTCCTCGATCAAGCGCTGTTCGGCAAACGGACTGCCGCCGAAAGTACGGACGATGAGCGCAAGCGTTTTTTGCGCAAGCGGCACAAGCGTCTGAAAAACCCCGCGCAGTGTGGAGAGAGTCGGGACGGTTTGCGCCGCGTCCATACCGCATTGCCGAAACGGCTGCGTTAGCTCCCGCCTTGTTTGCTCGGGGAAATGCCGCAAAATATCCGCGTATTTCACAACGACACCCTTTCCAACATGTGTTCGCCAAAAACCCGTTCAATGGCGTATTGATATCCCTGTTCAGCCAAAAAAAGCTTCCGTTTCAGCGCAAAATCCTGCTCGCACGACCCTTCCGTGACGAGCGAATAAAAGTAAGCTTTGTTGCCTTCCGCCTTCGGACGGAGAATGCGGCCCAACCGCTGCGCTTCTTCTTGCCGGGAACCGAAGCTTCCCGATACCTGCACGGCTACGGCCGCGTCGGGAAGATCAATGGCGAAATTCGCCACCTTGGATACGATTAAAATCGGAATTTGCCGGGCGCGAAATTGGCGATACAGGTTTTCCCGCTCCGCCTGCGGCGTTTTCCCGGTGATGAGCGGCACGCGCAAATCGCGCGCAATCGTCTGCAATTGGGATAAAAATTGCCCGATGATCAAAATTTGTTCCTGCCGGTGGCGGCGCAAAAGCTCGCGCAGCACCGCCACTTTCGCCGGGTTTTCCCCGGCGATCCGCACTTTCGCCCGGGCTGTCGCGCCTCTGTACAATTCCCGCTGCACATCGGGAAACGGCACGCGAACCTCCGCGCAATATGCGGCGGCGATCCACCTTTCCTCTTCCATATCGCGCCACGGAAGTTCATATAATTTGGGTCCGATCAGGGAAAACACATCTTCCTCGCAGCCGTCCTCGCGCACCAAAGTCGCCGTCAAGCCAAGCCGGCGCGCGGCCTGCAACGCGGCTGTAACGCGAAACACCGGCGCGGGCAGCAAATGCGCTTCATCGTAAATAATCAACCCCCACTCGCGCTCGTGAAAAAGCCGCATATGCAAAAATACGGAATTGCGCGATTTGCGGTGCGTTACAATTTGATACGTCGCAATGGTGACCGGCTTTACTTCTTTTCTTTCACCCGAATATTCGCCGACTTGCGCTTCCGTCAACGTTGTTTTGCCGAGAATCTCGTCTTTCCACTGCCGCGCCGAAGCGACGCTTGCTGTGAGAATCAATGTGGCGCATTGTAAGCGGGACATTGCGGCGATTCCGACGATCGTCTTTCCCGCTCCGCACGGCAAAACGACCATCCCGCTTCGCTTCTCCTCGCCCGTCTCGCCGACAAAAGCGGACAACGCCGCCAACTGGTACGGGCGCAGCGCGAACTTTGCCCCGGAAGTAGTCGTTTCCCGCAACCGGAAAGCGAGCGCTTCACCCGCCCGGCAGCCCGCCTTGTCGATCACCGGAAACCCCAGGCTGATCATGGCCCGCTTCAATTCGCCGCGCTTATCCGGGCAAACGGCCGCTGTGCCGATATTTACGCGCATATCCGCTAAACATTTCCGCACGGCCGGGTTGGCCGCGACTTTTTCCAAATATTCCGGTTCCTTCGCAAGCAACACCAACGTCCCGCCGTTTTGCACCAATTGAAAAAGGCCGTATCTGTCGTGCCACAGTTTAATCGCATCCCGGCAAGACTGCGGCAACTCATGGCGGCAATGCTGGTTAAGAAAAGCGATGATGCGTTCGCCGGTTAAACCGGAGGACGCCGCATTCCACAACGACAACGGCGTAATCCGGTATGTATGGATCAATTCCGGAGTTTTCAACAAAAATGCAAACCGCGTGAGCATGTTGCGCGCTTCACGGAAACGGGGGTTGTTTGCTTCCAGCAAAACCGTCAGGTCGCTTTGCACCATTAGCGGTTTGTCGGCTTTTTCCATTGCTTTGATCTGCTCCTTTTGCATCCATCCATGCTATTTTTCCGCAAACGGCCCCGTTTTTAGTCAGGAACATAAAAAACCGCAAGCGCAATGAACGCTTACGGTTATACCTAACGGTCATAACGTTGTTTTGGCGAATTGGCCGTTCGGCTCGGATATTTCGCTAAGCGCCTCGCCGGCCTCGTCTTCGAACTTTTCCCGGACAGCCATGTCGGCGATGGCAACGACGCCTACCAACTCCCCGTTCTCCACTATCGGCAGCCTGCGAATTTGCTTGCCCGCCAGCAATTTGGCCGCTTCCTGTATCGTGGTGTTTGGACTTGCCGTCACGATATCATGCGACATAATTTCGGTAACAGCCGTGGAGCCCGGCTTCTTTTCCGCCGTGCAGCGCAGCACGATATCCCGATCCGTAATGACGCCGAGCAACTTTTTGCCTTCTACGACCGGAATAAAGCCGATATCATGTTCTTTCATTTTCACTGCCGCTTCATAAACGTTATCCTGCGGCGTCAAGGTGACGCAATTTTTCGTCATGATCTCCTGAAGTGTTTTCATGGACACATCCCTCCTCGGGTTATAGCGTAACCCAAACAGGCTTCATCCATGCAACCCGCGGTTTCGGGCGCCATGTTGGCCAAACGGGGATCATTCGGCAGGAATCGGCACTTGCGCGGAGGAAGGAAACATACTATCATGGAAAAAGAATCTTTTGCATACATTTTGTCTGACGAGGAGTGGGGCATTGATGATTATCGAAGGCTTTGGCCTGAAAGGATGCAAAACCGATCTTGCAAATCTTGACAATTCGGCGGAATCGGTCGGATTTTACCGCTGGTCTTGGGAATATACCCGTGCCGTGTACGATCAGAAAATAGAGGACAAAAAAAACAACCACGAATACTATGTGCGCTTCAATGTTCGCGCCGTCGAGGGCAAACTGGAACAACCGCACGCCATTTTGGTTTTCGAAGACGCTTATATCGGCCGCAAGCATTTTCCGTTCGGGCTCGATTATGATGTGCCGATTCCGGAAGAAATCCTGAAGGCCGCCAAGCAAAAACTAGCTGATCTGCAAGCGCAACTTGGCTAAGCCCGCTCGGGAGATCGCCATGACAACGCAACGCAGGGGGACACCCGATTTTCTTCTGCTCTTTTTGACATTTGCTTTGGTTGGCTTCGGCACCGTCATGGTTTTTAGCGCCAGCTATAATTTAAATCCCGATCCTTTATATTACACGAAAAGGCAGATCATTTGGGCGGCTTTGGGCACGTTCGTGATGTTTTTCTTCATGAATGTGAACTACCGGCGGCTGAAAAAATGGTTCCTGCCTTTTTTCCTTTTGGTTGTTGCTCTGCTTATTTTGGTCTTGATTTTCGGGGTGCGCGTAAACGGCGCCAAAAGCTGGTTCGGCATCGGATCATTCGGCGGGCAGCCGACGGAATTCGCCAAAGTGGCGGTCATTTTGTATCTTTCCGCACTGATCAGCAAAAAAGGTGAAACAATCAGGGAGTTCAAAAAAGGCCTGCTGCCGCCACTCATCATTGTCGGATTTGTCGCCGGATTGATCATGCTGCAACCAGACCTTGGCTCTTGCATGATTCTGGTGCTGTCGGCGATGACCGTCATTATCGCCGGCGGGGCGAAATTCCGCCATCTTGCTTTGCTGGGATTTGCCGGAGCGATGTTACTCGGGCTGTATTTGCTCGTCTTGCTGTTGCCTTCCGAATCATCCGCGGCGGCAAGCTATCGAATCGAACGGTTCACCGCATACTTGCATCCGTGGGAACATCAACTGGATTCCGGATTCCATATTGTCCAATCGTTGTTCGCGTTCGGCCACGGCGGCATAACCGGCGCGGGGTTCGGGCAAAGCATCCAGAAACTGTTCTATTTGCCGGCTGCGCACAACGATTTTATTTTTTCCATTATCGGAGAAGAGCTGGGCTTTATCGGCGCGACACTGTTTTTGCTTGTTTATCTTTTGTTTATTTGGCGCGGTCTCATTGTCGCCGTTCGCTGCCAGGATACATTCGGAACGCTGGTCGGAACCGGCTTTATAAGCATGATCGGTTTGCAGGCGCTCATCAATATCGGCGGCGTCACCAACGCCATTCCGATAACAGGGGTCACATTGCCTTTCATCAGCTTCGGCGGCTCCTCCCTCATGGCCACAATGATGGCAATGGGTATTTTGCTCAGTATTTCCCGGGATATGAATCGACCGGATAAAGAAAAAAGAAGCGCATAACGAATCGCAACCGGTCCGCTTCATCACTTTGTCAACGTGAAACCACCCTGTGCGACGCCAGAACGGAGGTTTACCTCCCTGTGCAACGCAAAATACGGGAGGGATTGCCACCTTGCGCGACGAACGGGGGGGATCGCCTTCCTGCACGGTGCAAGAACAAGTAGATCACCTCCCCGCAAAATCTACTCGCACAGCGCTAACGGACGCCACAGCGGCTATTTGCCGAAAAAAGGCTGAGCAGAAATTGTAACGGACGCCACAGCGGCTATTCACCTTATTTTTGCCTGAGTACCGCACAAAGTGCCAAAATAAGCTCTCCTGCGTCCGTTAAACTGGAAAACCGGGCGTAAAACCCAAAATAGCCTCTGTTACGTCCGTTAGATCGGAAGCAACCTACCATGACCGTTTATAGGCTGCAATTCGGCAAACCGACCGAGCCGCTGACAGGAACTTATTGGCTTAGCCGGTAGCCGTTTATTATTTGCGAAATTAATGCCTGCTCATAATGATTACCCGTAACATTAATTGAAAAAATATAGCGTACGAATTGGCAATCAATTCGCACGCCATTTTGCATGGCAATTTTCATTTTGGTTTTCACGTTTGTTTTATTTTACCCGCGTTGGCTGGTGTTCTTCGCTCTCATCTTCGTTAAACGACACGCCTTCCACTTTCACGTTCACTTCCACGACTTGCAAGCCCGTCATGGACTCAACCGCTTCTTTCACATTTTCTTGCAATTTGCGGCAAACTTCCTGGATTTTCGCTCCGTAATTCACGATCACGCGCAAATCGATGGCGGCTTCCGTTTGCCCTACTTCCACGCTGACGCCTCTCTGCGCGTTTTTGCCGCTCAGACGTTTCGTCAGACCTTCGGAAATGCCTCCCGACATTCCTGCGATACCCGGGGTTTCTGCGGCGGCTAGACCGGCAATCGTTGCGACAACATCGTCGGATATTTTGACAGTTCCCGTTTCCATTTCGTCAGTCATACGTTCACCCCTCTTACTCGTTCCTTAACTTTGGTAATATTGTACTTGGTGCGGCAAACGAAAGCAACTGGCGCAACCAAGCCGTGTCCTACAACGATTTCACCATGCCGCCGTCGACCATAAAAGTCGATCCTGTAACATACGTATTACGCTCCGACAGCAAAAATACCGCAAAATTGGCAAATTCCTGCGGTTTGCCGTAACGGCCAAGCGGTATTTCGCGAATCGCTTCTTTTTCCACGTCGGCTACGCTCGTTCCTATGCTTTTCGCTTTGAATGCGTTCAATTCGCGAATCCTGTCGGTTAAAATTTTCCCCGGACAAACGGTATTGAGCAAAATACCATCGGCCGCGAATTCCTCCGCCAGCGATTTCATCAAACCGAGGACCCCGCTGCGCATGACATTCGATAAAACAAGCCCGGGAATCGGCACTTTGGCGGATGTGGAAGCGACGGTGACGATTTTGCCCTTGCTTTCCCGCAAATAGGGGTGGCATTCGCGGATAAGCCGGACCACGCTCATTACGTTCGTTTGAAAAGCCGCTTCCCAGTCGCTGTCCGCGAGTTCCAGGAAACTCCCGCCGCGCGGGCCGCCGGCGTTGCACACCAGTCCGTCCAAACGTCCGAAATGTTTCAGCGTGTTTTGCACCAACGCGTATGTATCCGCGGAACGCGAAACGTCGGCCTGATGGGGCAATACGCTTACCCCGTATTTGTCGGCGAGTTGCCGCGCGAATTCGCCAATGCGTTCCTGCGAACGGCTGCACAGGGCAAGGTTTGCCCCTTCCGCCGCGAGTCCCTCCGCAATGGCGGCGCCCAAACCTTTGCTTGAAGCGCTTACGAGAAATACTTTATCTTTTAACCCAAGATCCATTTGGAATACCCCTTTCGATTGTCTAATTTCCGGCTGATGATTATAATATTATCGTTTAAAGCCAACAGGAGGAAGATCGCTTGAAGAAAAAATTCCCGATGTTCGCGTTTTTTTAATCGCCACATTTGTTTTAAGCGCCATTGCCCATTACGCCGCTTTGCCGATATTGCTGCAATTTTTGAGCGCAGCGGCGGCGATCGTGTTTGTCGCCGGTTTTTTGGGCCGCGCGACGGAAAGTGTGGCGCATTACGCCGGCGAGCGCATGGGCGGCTTTTTAAACGCCACGTTCGGCAACGCGGCGGAATTGATAATCGCCATTTTTTTGGTTAAAAACGGTATGTTTGACATGGTGAAAGCAAGCATTACCGGCTCGATCATCGGAAATATGCTGCTTGTGTTGGGACTGAGCGTATTGATTGGCGGCAGTAAATTTAAAACGCAGCGTTTCAACATTCGCATGGCGTCGCACAACGCTTCCATGATGACGCTTGCCGTGATTGCGCTGTTTGTCCCCGCCGTTTTCATTCATGAATTCACCACGGCTTCCCTGCAAAAGTTAAGCCTGATTGTGGCGGGCGGATTAATTGCGGCTTATTTATTATGGCTCGTCTTTTCGATGATCACCCACAAGGATGAACTGGCCGACGAGACCGGCGGCAATGAATCGCATACGCCGTGGAGCAAAGGAGGGTCCATTTTCTATCTGCTCCTTGCCACGATTATGGTCGCCTTTGTCAGCGAATGGCTGGTCGCTACGCTGGAACCGATTACGCACCGCTTCGGGCTGTCGGAATTGTTTGTCGGCGCGTTCGTGATCGCAATTGTCGGCAATGCCGCGGAACACAGCGCCGCCGTCATGATGGCGGCAAAAAACAAAATCGGCGCCGCGGTTGAAATCGCCATCGGCAGCAGTTTGCAAATCGCCTTGTTTGTCGCGCCGGCGCTCGTATTTGCCAGCCTTATTTTCGGCAAACCGATGGATCTGATCTTTACGGTGCCTGAGTTGACAGCGATTGCCGTGTCCGTTTTTATCGCCAAATCGATCTCCCAGGACGGAAAAACGAACTGGTATGAAGGCGTGCTTTTGCTGGTCGTTTATCTGATTCTTGCTTCGGCGTTTTTCTTTGCTTGAGACACGAAAAGGCAACCGCTGTTTACAAGCAAGGTTGCCCGCCACACGCTTATCTATTTCGGTTACGCTTCGTTTGGTTCTTCCTCGACTGATCTGGAATTGAGCGCTTCGTACAGCTGGGCCAAATTTCGCTCCAATGTGCTTAAAATTTCTTTCCCCGCTTGCGGAGTAACAAGCCCCACCCTTACGGCAAAATCAATTTCCCGGGACAAACCGTACATTTGGGTATCCAAAACTTCTTCGTACAATGGGCATCTTCTGTTGGTCAGCGTGCTCATTTGCACTTCGATAAGTTTGGCGATTTTGCTTGCGTCCTGCTTTAGAAGATCAAGCGACTTTTGGTTTAATGACAGCATAATATCCGAAGCAGACATGAAGCTCCCTCCACAATGGGCAAACCACTCTTTTAAAGATAGTTTAGTCGAAATCGGTGAAAGACACAAGAGACATAAGGAGAAAGCGGGCAAAAAAGAAAAAGATATCCCGCAAATGGGACATCTTTTCCACCTAAAAAGGCCGTTTCCCGTTAATCCACTACTTTTACTTTCAAATTGTGCTTGGCAAAAACCTCTTTCATGGCCGACTTTGCTTCATCGGCGTCCGGTCCGTGAACGTGCAGTTCATATTCGCCGGCGCCGACAAGCGTAGTAAACAGACCCAGGATGCTTTTGACATCAATATACTTGTTGTCGTATTGCAGCACGATAGAAGATCTGAATTTGTTTGCAGCTTGCGAAAGCTCGACGATCGCGTTTTTGTCCGACATGCCGTCATCCCTCCAAAAATTAATCGGCGCTTATGATTACGCATTCTATGATACTTGGTAGCGAGCTATTCCGCAAGCCAATCTTTACCTAAAAGGTGACGAAAACGATTGTGCAAAATTACAAAACCGCATCGTTTTGCTTGTCATTTCAGATATTCCGGGTTTAACCGTTCGAGTTCCTTGATCACAAATTTCCCGTCTTTGCGGATCAGGCGATCGTCGAAATAGATTTCACCGCCGCCAAATTCCGGCCGCTGGATCAGCACGAGATCCCAATGAATGGAAGACCGGTTTCCGTTGTCCGCTTCCTCGTACGCTTGGCCCGGCGTAAAGTGCAAACTTCCGTCGATCTTTTCGTCAAATAATATGTCCTTCATCGGCAGCTTGATATAAGGGTTAAAGCCAAGGCTGAATTCGCCGATATAGCGCGCGCCTTCATCGGAATCCAGTATTTCGTTCAAACGCGCGGTATCGTTGCTCGTTGCTTCGACAATTTTGCCGTTTTCAAACCTGAACCGCACATTTTCAAAGGTCACGCCGCTGTAAACGCTTGGCGTATTGTATTGCAGCGTTCCGTTAACCGAATCGCGGATGGGCGCCGTGAACACCTCTCCATCCGGAATGTTGCGTTCCCCGGCGCATTTTTTCGGCGGAATACCCTTGATGGAAAAACGCAAGTCAGTGCCGGGCGAAACAATACGCACTTGATCCGTCTTGCTCATCAATTCGACAAGCGGATCCATCGCGGCGGACATTTTTCGGTAATCCAGGTTGCAAACATGGTAATAAAAATCCGCAAACGCCTCCGTGCTCATGTTGGCCAATTGCGCCATCGCATCGTTCGGATAGCGCAGCACGACCCATTTCGTCCGCTTGACCCGCTCTTCCAAATGCACCGGCTTATAGTAATATGTATCGTACAGTTTCTTCTTTTCCGGCGGGACGTCGGCCAACTCGTTGACGTTTTCAAAGGCGCGTATGCCAATGTAACCGTCCATTGCCTCCATCTTTTGCAAATCAAACTCCATCCAATTTTCCATATGCTCTTTTGATGTTTGCAGCAGCATCGACCGCAACAGCGACTGGTCCGTCACCTCGACATAAGGCTGTCCGCCCCGCGCCGCAATTTCTTCAATGACGCATCTGGCCAATTCCCGCGCGGGCCCGATCATGTGCACCAACACCTTCTCCCCCGGCTGCACATCAATGGAATAGCCCACCAGTGTTTTGGCCAGTTGTTCGATTCGGGGATCTTTCATCGTCCATCCACTCCTTGAAGTGACATTGTATTTATTCTGTGAAAACAGACTTATTTTAACACGCATGCGCGCAAGAAAAAACCGCCGCGCGGCAGTTTAATTGGCGTGCACGATCACGGTGTTTTTTCCCCGGTGTTTGGCGTCATAAAGCGCCATGTCCGCTTTAAAAAACAGGCGTTCGACGCTGATTTTTTCTTCTTCCCAGTTCCAATGCGAAATGCCGCAGGAAATCGTGATGCCGGGATTTGTCTCGTCAGCCATGCGTTTGCGGATCCGTTCCGTTATCTGAAACGTATGTTCAACCGTCGTCTGGGGCAAATAGATGGCGAACTCTTCCCCGCCCCAGCGGGCGGCTATGTCCGTCTCGCGTATGCTGGATTTGATAATGTCGCTTACTTGGGTCAAAATCTGATCGCCGACTTGATGTCCGAACGTATCGTTGATTTCTTTGAAATTATCGATATCGATCAAAATCAGGGCGCCGCAAATATCTTTTTTCTGCATGCTGCTGATTTGTTCGTCGAGATAGTGGCGGGCAAACAGCCCCGTCAGACGGTCCGTAACCGCCATGCGGCGAACTTCCGCGTGCAGCGACGCATTGGAAATTGCGAGGCCGATATGGTCCGATAGCATCAGAAGCAGCTTGCAATTGTCGTACGAGAAAAAGTTCGGCAAAGGATGGGCTACGAGAATTACGCCGGCAACCTCACGATTGATAATAATGGGCGCGGCGATCAAAGAGCGGGATGAAGTCTGATCCATCAGCTTTGAAACGATTTTGTTTTGCGCGACATAATCGGATACAATCAGCGGCTCTTTCGTCTTTAACACCACGCCGGCATAACCTTCGCCAAGCTCGAATTTGCCGTTGACAACGCCCGGAATATTGCTTGCCTGGACAATCAGGTTCTTTTCGCCAACCTGCAAAATGCAGGCATACTTGGCGCCAAAGATGCTTAAAAGCTTATTGGTGGCGAAATGGAATACATCCTTGATTTTCAGGCTTTGGTTCAACCTGCGGGTTATCTCGTTTATCGTTCGCAGTTCGTTAATCAACGCGGTGGAATGTTCGTACAATCGGGCGTTTTCAAATGCCGATCCGGCCGTTTCCGCCAGCAGCGAAAACAGGTGCAAATCCGGCGCGCCATTGCGCTCGATCGGCATGACGATTTGCAAAATGCCGTAAATTCCCTGGTTGCCGCTTACCGGCACGGCAATCTCAAGCGTCTTGTTTTCCTCGTTGCGTTCCATGATCGGCTTTGCCAGAATATAGGCGCGGTTGCGAATATCCCGGCTATGATGATTAAAAATGATCGGCTTCACATGTCCGTCGGGGCTGTGATGATCCTGGGACAAAAATATTTCCACATCCGCGCCCGGCGCAAGCGACCGGAATACGTCCAACGTGTCGCTCAAAACCGCATTGACATCGAATTTCGCGTGCAAGCGCTTTCCGACTTCAAAGAGCAAATCGCGTTTCTGCAGTTCTTGTTCGTAATTCGCGCTGCGCAATTCGCTTTGTTCCATGCGGAATTTTTCTCGCAAATAGCCGATTAGATCGGTAAAAGAAAGCGCAGCTGCCCGCAAAAGAGCCAAAGTTTGTTGGTTGCAATACTTTCCCTCGGCGAGAAAACCGATGCAAGCGAGCAAATTTCCCGGTTTGGCGAAAACAGGCACAGCAAACGAACGAAAGCGCTTAAACCGTTCGTGCGTATGTTCCGCTTCCGACATTTCGGTGGCAATACCGGATGCAACCGCCGCCGCGGCGGCATTTTTCCCATAATCCGACAGATGGCTGCCGGGCGTGACCATTATCGTTCCAACAGGCGGTGTTCCCAGGTGAACGCTATATGTCACATTTCCGATTGGATCGGTTATAAACATGATTCCGGCCGGAAATATATTTTCCCGCAATACGCTATTTGCCCATTTGGAGAATGCCTGCTTAACCAACGCAGTGTCTTCGGGATCATCAAACATGAAAAATTGACACCTTCATTTTTCCAAATTCACCGAATTTAAGTATACAATATTTTTCAGAAAAGTTACACTATTTTTCGCTTATCCCAATATCAGTTTTTTCTCCTGTTGCAATAATCTGCGTCGGGAAACATCCAGTTTGATTTCGCCGTCCGCGATGCCGACGATGCGGGAACAATATTTTTCCGCCAAATCAATATTGTTGAGGCAGCAAATCACCGTCAATTCCTCTTCTTTGCACAAACGGCGGAAATCATCCATCACCTGCGCCGCGGAATGCGGATCAAGTCCCGAAACCGGCTCGTCGGCGCAAATGACTTTCGCCCCCCAGGCGAGCGCCCTGCCGATCGCGACCCGCTGCCTTTCGCCGCCGCTTAGCTTTTCCACTTTATAATCAGCCTTGTCCAACAGCCCGACCTTGGACAAATAATCGTAGGCGGTATAATGCTCATCCTGCGATACGAGCCCCGTCGCCATTTTCAACAAACCGCTGCGCCTATATCTTCCCGACAACACATTTTTTGCCGCCGTTTTGTTTTTGTTCAGGATCGGCTGTTCCGCCAAATAAGCGCACGCTTTGCGGTACAAATATTTCCGCCATATATTCATCGATTGCAGGTCTACGCCTTCGAACGTGATGCTTCCCTTGTTCCATTTCTCCCTGCCGGATATACAGCGCAACAACGTGGTCTTGCCGCTGCCGCCGCGCCCGATAATTGCGACAAATTCCCCTTTTATCAAGTGCAAATTAATATTGCGGAGAATGGGTGTTCTGCTCTCGCCCGCCAGTTTTTGCAAATTGCGTACGGTGATCATGGCTAACGATCGTCTCCTTCGCTGTAATTTCCTGTTATCAGCTTACACTCCGCAAGGCCGGTTCGCAATACCGGCTTGGCAATGCCGGCAGCGATGAACATTGATGATCCGGCGCCGCGTCACCCTTCGGATAATGGCGATAAAGATCTGACTGGCCGCAATTGGTCGCGAACCCCATTTGCTTGCCGTTGCGCGCATGCAAACGCTTGACATGCAGAGGAATTTTCTTTTAAAATAGGTTGTTGAGTGAGTCGATAGCAGTTCGGATCCTTGTGCTCCTCCCTCTCAGGCTATGCCGGCGATGGGACAGCGGCTGATAAATTCCGTCGAAGGCAACCGGGAGCAAAGGAAAAAACGCTAACATGAATATCGTATAAAAGGAGTAAGGTATGCATGGCTCGTTATACCGGTCCGAAATTTAAACTCAGCCGGCGCTTGGGCATCAGCCTGGGCGGCACCGGAAAAGAACTGAAGCGCCCGTTTCCTCCCGGACAGCATGGTCCCGGACAACGCAAAAAATTGAGCGAATACGGATTGCAGCTTCAAGAAAAACAAAAATTGCGCCATATGTATGGTTTGGGCGAAAAGCAATTCGTAAATCTGTTTGAAAAAGCGGAAAAAATGAAGGGGATCGCCGGCGAAAACTTCATGATCCTGTTGGAAAGCCGCCTGGATAATATCGTGTACCGCCTTGGCCTGTCCAATTCCCGCGCCGGCGCTCGTCAGCTTGTGGCGCACGGTCACGTAACCGTCAACGGCAAAAAGGTGGACATTCCTTCATTCAAAGTTAGCGTCGGCGATGTCATTGGCTTGCGTGAACGCAGCAAAAACTTGCCCGTGATCAAGGACGCGCTGGCAAGCCGCCAATACATTCCCGCCTACCTTGAATTCAACGAAAGCACAATGGAAGGCAAGTATGTGCGTTTGCCGGAACGCGCAGAACTTCCGCAAGAAATCAATGAAAAGCTGATTGTCGAGTTCTACAGCCGTTAATCGCGCTATTTACGCCATGACGCGCAAAGCTGGTCCGATGTTGGACCAGCTTTTTTTCATGATGTCCGCTTTCTTGCACGCCGCAACTTATAGCCCACAACTTATAGCCCATATCGGGACGATTATACTAATCTTACCCTGGCGAATTTGCGTTTGCCGACCTGGATAATGTCGCCGTCCGCTAGGGCGATCTCCGCATTCGGATCCGCAACCTTCGCTTCATTCACGCGCACCGCCCCCTGTTGCACGCTGCGGCGCGCCTCGGCATTGGAACTTTGCAGGTTTAAAGCGACCAGCAGCCTGGTGATCCTGATCTTGCCGCATTCCAATTCGGAGGCGGGCAACAAGACATCCGGAATATCTTCCGGCAGCGCCCGCTGTTGAAAGACGGTTTTAAACCGCCCTTCCGCTTCTTTGGCGGCGTTTTCCCCATGATACAGGCGCACCAGCGTGTAGGCCAAGCGCATCTTTGCGTCGCGGGGATGAACTTCGCCACTTAACAAGCCTTCCCGCAAGCGGCGCAACTCCTCATTCGTGATATCCGTCGCCAACTCATAATATTTGACCATCAATTCATCGGGAATCGACATCGCTTTCCCGTACATATCGTTTGCCTCTTCGTCGATCCCGATATAATTGCCGAGGCTTTTGCTCATTTTCTGCACGCCGTCCAGCCCTTCAAGGATCGGCACCATCATGGCCACTTGCGTATGTTGGCCAAATTCTTTTTGCAGCGTTCTGCCCATCAACAGGTTGAACTTTTGGTCCGTTCCGCCCAGTTCGACATCGCTTTGCAGCGCTACCGAATCATACCCTTGCATTAAGGGATAGAAAAATTCGTGAATGTGGATCGGCTGTTCCGCCGCAAACCGTTTGCTGAAGTCATCGCGTTCCAGCATGCGGGCGACCGTCAGTTGGGCGGCTAACGACACAACATCCGCAAACGTGAGCGGTGACAACCATTCCGAATTGTAATAAACGCGCGTTTTGGCCGGGTCCAAAATCTTGAAGATTTGTTTCTGATACGTCTCGGCGTTCAATTTCACCTGTTCGTGGGAAAGTTGCTTTCGCGTCTCCGATTTGCCGGTCGGATCCCCGATCATTCCGGTAAAATCCCCGATAATAATTTGGATCGTATGCCCCAATTCCTGAAATTGCCGCAATTTATGCAACGCTACGCTGTGCCCGATATGGATGTCCGGAGATGAAGGATCCATGCCGAACTTTACTTTAAGCGGCGTTTTTGTAACAACGGATCTTATAATATCCTGCTTGAACTGATCTTCGGGAACGATTTCAACTACGCCCCGCTGCAAAATGGCCAATTGACGGTCTATTTCCGCCCGTTGATCCGAGGTAAGCTCTTCCCATTCCGCCATTGTTTGGCGCCTCCTTAAACAGCCCATATAGCCTGGGTTTTTTCCATTAAAAAAACCTTCCAGTCTCCGGTAAGGGACGAGAAGGCCACTCGCGGTACCACCCTCATTAAAACTGCCGCCGCGAACATATTCCGGCAAACAATTTTCACTTTGCGTTGATAACGGGTTCTCCCCCGGTGATGGCTACTGGCGCTACATGGCAAATGCGTTCGCCCGCACCGCTCCCGGAAGTATTCGCAAACGTTCCGCGCCGGTTCGCAGCGGCCACCGGCTCTCTGACAGCGGGATCGCGTTTGCTACTTGCTCCGTTCATAGCGTTTCTTATATGTATTTTTTTATAGCATAAATGCCGGCTTGGAGTCAAACCGCATCGGTATGCTATAATATAGCTGTTCGCCTGCGGATAGAGAGCAGCCGAAGTTTAGGAGGATCGATGGATGCCAAAGCAACATTCAGCAAAAGAAACAAGCAAGAAGAGCGCCAATAAAACCGCCAAAAAAACGTTGCGGATCATGCTATTGTCCCTGTTTTGGATCATCATTGTCGGAATCATCGGCGCATTTTTTGCCGGAGGAGTGGCTGTCGGATATTTTGTTTCGCTGGTGCACGACGACCAGGTTCGCCACCGTGATTTCATCGAAAAAAAAATTCAGGAAAACGAAACGACCGGATTTGTCTATTTCAACGATGACACGCTCGTCGGCCAATTGCGCACCGACCAGGACAGACGGCTCGTTCAGTTGAGCGATATTCCGCAAAATATAAAAGACGCCTTTATCGCCACCGAAGACCGCAATTTTTATAAACATTACGGCATTGATCTTTACGGATTT
>DASVDB010000068.1 GCA_036381315.1 Bacilli bacterium
GCTTATCTGGATGACGGAACGATGATCGTCGTTGAAGGCGGGCGCGACTTTATCGGCGCCACGTTGGAAGTGCTGGTGACCAGCGTGCTGCAAACGTCCGCCGGGCGGATGATTTTTGCCAAGCCGAAACTATTGGAAAAAGCGCTGTGAAACGATTATACTGAAAATCAGTATAAGAAAAAAACGGGTTCGTTTCCGGCGGAGGAGTTCAATGGGGAAGCTGGGCGCGGTTATCGTCGCTGCAGGCAAAGGCGTCCGCATGGGCGCAAAAGCGAGCAAGCAATTTTTGCCGCTGGGCGACAAGCCGCTCTTCATGCACGCATTAACCGTATTTCAACAATTGCGGGAAATGGATGCAATTGTTTTGGTGGTTGCCGCTGCCGATCTGGATCGCTGCCGCGGCCTTGTCGCCAAATACGGCATGGACAAGGTCAAAGCGGTTGTCGTCGGCGGAGACGAACGGCAGGACTCCGTATTCAACGGCTTGGTTGCGTTAACCGCGTTCCCCGTCGAATGGGTGATGGTGCATGATGCCGCGCGGCCGTTTGTGACGGCGGAAGATGCCGTTCGCTGCTGGCAGGCCGCCAGAATACACGGCGCGGCGGTACTCGGCGTTCCTGTCAAAGACACGATCAAACAGGTTAACGATAACGGAATGATCGCGAAAACACCGGAAAGGCGAAGCCTGTGGGCGGCACAAACCCCCCAGGCCTTTCGCCTGTTTGAGCTTATGTCCGCCCATGAGCGTGCGCGACAAGACCGGTTGGCTGCAACCGACGACGCGGCGATATTTGAGCATTACGGCGGGAGCGTGCGGATGGTGGAAGGGAGCTACCGCAATTTCAAGGTGACGACTCCGGATGATCTCCAGTTGGCGCGAATGTTGTTGAAAGAATACGAAAGGGAGATTTAAAATGATCCGTGTGGGACAGGGGTTTGATGTGCATCGTTTGGCTGCCGGCCGGAAATGCATAATCGGCGGTGTCGAAATTCCGCATGACGAAGGACTCTTGGGCCATTCCGACGCGGATGTGTTGTTGCATGCCGTATGCGACGCGATTTTGGGCGCGCTGGGGTTGGGCGATATCGGCAGGCATTTTCCCGATACCGATAATACCTTTAAAGACGCCAGCAGTTTGATGTTGCTGCGCAACGTTTGGTCGATGGCAAAAGACAGAGGCTACCGGTTGGGAAATCTGGATGCGACGATCATCGCGCAACAGCCCAAAATGGCGCCGTATATTCCGGAAATGGAAGATCGGATTGCGGACGCGTTGGAAGCAAAACCGCTGCAAATCAATATAAAGGCGACGACAACCGAAACGCTTGGTTTTACCGGTCGCAAAGAAGGAATAGCGGCCCAGGCTGTCGTTTGTTTGATTCGCGAAGCGCAGCCGTAAGGTTTGCGCGGCAAATTTTCGCATGGAATGGGAGAAGGATGGAGATGACAGAAAAGGTGCGCTTGCGCTATGCGCCCAGCCCGACGGGCCATTTGCATATTGGCGGCGCCAGAACGGCGCTGTTTTGTTACCTGACGGCAAAACATGAAGGGGGCCAATTTATCGTCCGGTTTGAAGACACCGACCAGACCCGGCATGTGGAGACCGGTGTGCAAAGCCAATTGGACGGTTTGAAGTGGCTTGGCATTGAGTGGGATGAAAGCGTGGATATCGGCGGGCCGTACGGCCCCTATCGCCAGATGGAGCGTTTGCATTTATACCGCCCTTTTACTGAAAAACTGCTCGCCGCGGGGCACGCCTATTACTGCTATTGCACGCCGGAAGAGCTGGAAAAGGAGCGCAAGGAGCAGGAAGCACAAGGATTAAATCCGATGTATTCGGGAAAATGCCGTCATTTGACCGCAGCCGAGCGGGAACGTCTCGAGCGGGAGGGGCGTATCCCGTCCATCCGCTTTCGCGTGCCCGAAAATGAAACGATCCAATTTGCGGACAAGGTCAGAGGAACGGTCGCATTCGATACGAACGGCATCGGCGACTTTATTTTGGTCAGGCCCGACGGAATCCCCACATACAATTACGCTGTTGTACTGGATGACCATCTGATGGGGATTACCTTCGTCATTCGCGGCGAAGAGCATCTGACGAATACGCCGCGGCAAATTTTGCTTTATCGGGCGCTCGGCTTTGCGATTCCGCAGTTTGCCCATCTTTCGCTCATATTGAATCAGGATCGCAAGAAAATGAGCAAACGCGACGAATCCGTTATGCAATTTATCGAACAGTACCGGGAGCAGGGCTACTTGCCGGAAGCAATGCTGAATTTTATCGCGTTGTTGGGCTGGTCGCCCGTCGGCGAAACGGAACTGTTCAATCGGGAAGAACTGATTGCGCAATTTGACATTTCGCGATTCTCCAAAAGTCCGGCGGTCTTTGACACGGACAAGCTGAACTGGATGAGCAACCAATATATCCGGAAAGCCGACGTGGAACGGATTGCCGCGCTAACGCTGCCGCATTTGCGCAAAGCGGGCTATATCGGAGAAACGATTACTGCCCATGAGCGCGAGCGGATCAAGGATATTGTCGGCTTGTACCAGGAACAGCTGAACTGCGCGGCGGATATTGTGCAGGCGGCGCGAACCTTTTTCGTGGAAAATCCCGAAATGGAAGCGGAAGCGAAGGCCGTGCTGGCCGAAGAACATGCGCCGGCGGTAGTGGAAAGTTTTCTGAAACAAGTGGAAACCGCGGCGAGTTTGGATGCGGAGCAGGTAAAAGGATTGTTGAAAAACGTGCAACGGGAGACCGGCTACAAGGGCAAGCAATTGTTTATGTCCGTGCGCGCGGCGGTTACCGGACAAACGCACGGGCGCGATTTGAACGAAACGATCCGCTTGCTCGGCAAAGAGCGCGTCATGCGCAGATTGCAAGCTGCGCTGCAAGGCGGCTGACAGGTTGATTCGCGATATTGTCAGGATACGGCGAATTCGTTATACTAATAGTGAAATTGATGAAAAGCAATGACCAGGAAAGTACGGTAAGTACGGGTTTTGCAGAGAGGGCAACCGCATGTGGACAACCTGCGGCTGGAAGTTGCCCATTCCCGCTTACTCGGAAATGCGCCTGCGAGCTGTGCGGCCGACTTATCGCCATATTTGGGCGGGGCAGGCTGCAACGAACGGGCTCGCGTTAAGAGCCGGCAAAGCGAGGTTTGCGTCCGGTTTTAACGGCAAATGTAACGGCAAACCTAAGCAGAGTGGAACCGCGTTGAAAACACGTCTCTGCAGCAAGAAGCTGCGGAGGCGTTTTCTTTTGATTCGCGATGGGGGAGCGGAGGCGGCACGATGTTTAAATGGATACGTGTAATGAAATCGGATATCGAGGCGGTATTCGCCAACGACCCGGCGGCGCGCACGGTGTTTGAAGTGTTGTTCACCTATGCGGGGCTGCATGCGGTATGGAGCCATCGGATCGCCCACTGGTTTTACCGCAAACGGCTGTTTTTGATCGCCCGGATCATCTCGCAAACGGCCAGATTTTTCACGGGGATCGAAATTCACCCGGGCGCCAAAATCGGCAACAGGCTGTTTATTGACCACGGGATGGGCGTCGTAATCGGGGAAACATGCGAAATCGGCGACGATGTCGTCATCTATCAAGGCGCCACTTTGGGCGGTACCGGAAAAGAAAAAGGCAAACGTCATCCGACCATCGGCAATCGCGTCGTCATTGGCTCCGGGGCGAAACTGCTAGGCTCGTATAAAGTCGGAGACAATTCTTTTATCGGGGCGAATGCGGTCGTGTTGCGGGAAGTGCCGCCGAATTCCACCGTGGTCGGCATCCCGGGGAAAACGGTAAGCCGCAACGGCATGCGGGTGGATCGGCTGGAGCACGGACAACTGCCGGATCCCGTAACCGATATTTGCCGGCAACTGCAGGAACAGATCGACGAATTGCGGGCGGAATTGGAAAAGCTGAAAAACGGAGGTTCATCTGCGCATGACGCTTAGTATTTACAACACGCTTACGCGTAAGAAAGAAAAATTTGTCCCGCTTGAACCGGGCAAGGTGAAAATGTACGTTTGCGGGCCGACCGTGTACAACTACATGCATATCGGCAATGCGCGCCCGTTGATCGTATTCGACGTCGTGCGGAAATATTTGCAGGCGATCGGGTATGATGTCCATTTCGTTGTCAATTTTACCGATGTCGACGACAAGTTGATCCGCAAAGCGGAGGAGACGGGCTTATCGGTTGGGGAATTGGCGGACAAATTTATCGCCGCGTTTTATGAAGACGCGCAAGGGCTTGGCGTAGCGAAGGCAACCGTGCATCCGCGCGTAACGGAAAACATCCCGGAAATCGTCGCGTTTGTCCAAGGCCTTGTCGATAAAGGTTTCGCTTATGGCAAAGAGGGCGATGTTTTTTTTCGCACGGCGAAGTTTCCGGCGTACGGCCGGCTATCGCATCAGGATTTGGACGAACTGCAGCTTGGCATCCGCATCGAAGTGGACGAAAAGAAGGACGACCCCCGGGATTTTGTTTTATGGAAAAAAGCGAAGCCGGGAGAAATCAAGTGGGACAGCCCATGGGGGGAAGGCCGCCCGGGTTGGCATATCGAATGTTCCGCCATGGCCAGGAAATATTTGGGGGAAACGATCGATATTCACGGCGGCGGGCAGGATTTGCAGTTTCCGCATCATGAGTGCGAGTTGGCGCAATCCGAGGCGTTAAGCGGGCAAACGTTCGTGAAATACTGGATGCATAACGGCTATATCAATATTAATAATGAAAAAATGTCCAAATCGTTGAAAAACGGTATCGACGTAAAGGCGCTGCGCGCCTTGTACACTACGCAGGCTTTGCGTTATTTTGTGCTTTCCGCGCATTATCGCAGCCCGTTGAATTTCAGCGATGAAGTGATGCGGCAGGCGGAGCAAAGCGTGGCGCGCATCGGCAACTGTCTCACGAATTTGCGCTATCGGCTCGACGGGTTGGCGGATGCGGCGCAAGCGCAATCCGCCGCGCCTGCAGACGGCGCATTTCGCAAGCGGGTAGACGCGATCATGGCGCAATTTCATGAAAAAATGCAGGACGATTTCAATACGCCTGACGCGATCACGGCGCTGTTTGACCTGGTGGCGGAAACAAACCAATACTTGCAACAAGACGATGTATCCGCGACCGCGCTGCGCCATGCCGACGAAAGTTTCCGGCAAATGGACGCGGTGCTGGGCATTTTGCCGCATCAAAACGATGCCGGACTTGACGAGGAAATCGAGCGCTTGATAAAGGAGCGCGCCGCGGCGAGAAAGGCGAAAAATTTCGCCCGCTCCGACGAAATTCGCGATCAGTTGCTTACGATCGGCGTCATTTTGGAAGATACGCCGCAAGGCACGCGCTGGCGGAGGAAATCGTAATGAGCGATGCGGTATTTTCCCGGGCATTGGCCAAAAAACCGGAAGAGCTGCACCCGCTCGTCCTTGCCTATATCGGCGACGCCGTATACGAATTGTTTATCCGGCAACTGGTCGCGTCCGGGAGCAATTTGCGCCCCAACCATTTGCATCGCCAGTCTGTCCGGTATGTTTCGGCTGTGGCGCAGTCGCAAGCGCTGGAGCTCGTTTTGCCGCATTTGACCGAGACGGAGTTGGAGATGGTCAAAAAAGGGCGAAACACCAAGTCGGGCACCGCCCCCAAACACGCCAGAATCATCGATTACCGCCGCAGCACGGCGTTTGAATGCTTGGTGGGATACTTGTTTGCCAAAGGGCAGCATGAGCGCTTGCGGGAACTGCTGGATATTGCCGTGTGCGGAGCGGGACAATAACGTTTACGGTGGCGGGAGGTATCCGTTTGCATGGATGAAGAATGGATTGCCGGAATTAATCCGGTGTTGGAAGCGTTGCGCGCAGGCAGGACGATTCATAAAATCTGGATTGCCGAACAAACGCGCGGAAAGCAGATGCAGCCGATCATCGCCGAAGCGAAACGGTTGGGCATTGTGGTGCAGAGCGCAGAGCGGAAAAAGCTCGACCAGATATCCGGAGACGTTCGCAATCAGGGAGTGATCGCCCAGGTTGCCGCTTATCGGTACGCGGAACTGGATGAACTTCTGGCGAAAGCCGCTCAAAGCGGCCGGCCGCCGGCGATTTTGTTGCTTGACGAATTGGAAGATCCGCATAACTTGGGCTCGATTTTGCGCACGGCCGAATGCGCCGGCATGCATGGGGTCGTGATCCCGAAGCGCCGCGCGGTCGGCTTGACGCCAGCCGTGGCAAAAATTTCGGCGGGAGCCGTGGAGCATGTTCCGGTGGCGCGGGCGGGCAATCTGGCGCAGACGATTGACCGGTTGAAGGAACGCGGGCTTTGGATCGCCGGCGCCGCCGCGGCGGGCGGGCAGACGTTGTACGACGCGGACTTTACGGTTCCGCTCGCCATTTTGATCGGCAACGAACACCGCGGATTGGGCAGGCTGGTCAAAGAAAAATGCGATTTTCTCGTCACATTGCCGATGTTGGGACAAATCAATTCATTAAACGCCTCCATGGCCGCCGGCATTCTCATGTTTGAAGTCGTGCGCCAGCGCATGGCGCGGACGTAACGAGCGCAGCGGATATGAATGAAGTATTGATTGTCGACGGCTACAATATCATCGGAGCCTGGCCGGAACTGGAACGGTTGAAAGACGTCCGGCTGGAAGATGCGCGGGACCGTCTGATCGATATTTTGGCCGAGTTCCAGGGGATTACAGGCTTTCGCGTCATTCTTGTGTTTGACGCCCACCAGGTGCCGGGGTTGGGGAAATATTACCGGCAGCATCGGCTGCAGATCATGTATACGAAAGAGAAGGAAACCGCAGACGAATATATTGAGCGTTTGGTGGCCGAATTGGCGGAGAATCGCAACGTGCGGATACGCGTCGCCACCTCCGACCAGGTGGAGCAGCATGTTATTTTCGGCAAAGGCGCGCTTCGCCTGTCGGCGCGGGAATTGAAACTGTTGGTGGATGATGTTTTCCGGGAAATCAAGCGGCAAACGGGCGAGACCAAACAGGCCGGAAAAAACCCGATTTCTGCCAAATTAAGTGAAGAAATGCGGCAAATGATGGAAAAATGGCGCCGCGACAAATGACGAACAAAAGCGGCAATCGGGTTGAAAATATTGGAAAAAACCTGAAACTACAGGCCGGATAAGGGAAAAATCGGTTGACGGTTTTAAGACACTTCATGTATACTTATCCTGAGTTTGTATATATTTGGACAGTTTTGCAGGCCGGAGGGATATTGCGTGAGTGTCGATTCTACTGATGCGGTTATGTGCGTATATGACCTCAAAACAGATGAAGACGTTGTCGAAGATGTCCGTTTCGGAAACAGCGAGGCATTGGAGTACCTGATCAATAAATACAGGAATTTTGTTCGCGCCAAAGCGCGCTCCTATTTCCTGATCGGCGCCGACCGCGAGGATATTATTCAGGAAGGCATGATCGGACTCTATAAATCAATACGCGACTTCCGCGGCGACAAGCTGGCTTCCTTCAAAGCCTTTGCCGAGTTATGCATCACCCGCCAAATTATTACCGCGATCAAAACGGCCACAAGGCAAAAACATATTCCTCTCAACTCCTATGTTTCGCTGGACAAGCCCATTTATGACGAAGACTCGGACCGTACGCTGCTGGATGTGATTTGCGGTTCCCGAGTTTCCGACCCGGAAGAAATGATGATTAATAAAGAGGAGTTTTCCGGATTGGAAGACAAAATGGGAGAAATTTTGAGCGATTTGGAGCGTAAAGTGCTGATGCTGTATCTGGACGGCAGATCGTATCAGGAGATTGCCGTCGACCTGGACAGGCATGTGAAATCGATCGATAACGCCCTGCAGCGTGTCAAACGGAAGCTGGAACGCTATCTGGAAGTGCGCGATCTGATCTTCTGAACTTGCCGATCCGCATCGCCTGATATGTGTCAACATGTATTTCTTGACTCGCTTTATGCACTGTGATAAAGTATGTGAGGTAGCCCTAACAAGGGACTTTTTTCATTTGCACAGACAATTGCTTATAACCGATCCACAGGTATGGCGGGAGGTGTCAGTTATGCGGGTAATCATTACGTTAGCTTGCACGGATTGCAAACAAAGAAATTACACAACCAACAAGAACAAGCGAAACAACCCCGACCGCATTGAGATGAAGAAATATTGCAAGTGGTGCAACGGCCACAAACTTCATCGGGAAACAAGATAGATTGGGGGTGTCGTTGATGGCTTTTTTAACCGGCGTAAAAAGAAGCTTCAACAGCACGATATCGTTTTTCGTCGACAGTTGGAGCGAACTGAAAAAAGTCCGTTGGCCCAATCGCAAGGAATTGATTAGTTACACCATTGTGGTCGTGCTGACAGTTATTTTCATAACCGTATACTTTGCGTTGCTCGATCTCGGTTTTTCCTCGATCCTTCGCTGGTTGTTTAGTTGACGGAACCAAAGGTGACCTAAATGGAAAAAAGATGGTACGTTGTGCATACTTATTCCGGGTATGAAAACAAAGTGAAGGCCAACCTCGAAAAACGCGTAGAGTCGATGGGCATGCAGGATAAAATATTCCGGGTGCTTGTGCCGATGGAGGAAGAAATCATCAACAAGGACGGGAAGAAGAAATCCGTCATGCGCAAAGTATATCCGGGTTACGTCATGGTCGAAATGATTCAGACAGACGATTCATGGTATGTGGTCCGGAATACGCCGGGAGTTACCGGCTTTGTCGGCTCAACCGGGTCCGGCTCCAAACCGACGCCTTTGTTGCCTGAAGAAGCGGATGCCATTCTCAGGCATATGGGCATGGAAGAGCCGAAACCGAAAATTGATTTTGAATTGAAGGAGTCCGTTCGCGTCAAAGTTGGCCCGTTTGCCAATTTCGTCGGCTCAATCGAGGAGATTTCAGCGGAAAAAAGCAAGATCAAAGTGCATGTCAACATGTTTGGCCGAGAAACCCCGCTTGAGCTTGATTTTACTCAGGTGGAAAAAATATAACCGCCGCAATCGGGTTGAAGCCGTGCGGCACAGGGTTTCATGAAGACCCGCTGTTCGGCGGGCTTTCGTTTCGTGGGAGGGTTATTCCCGTTTATACCACATTATGGGCAAGGAGGTGTCTCGCATGGCAAAAAAAGTCGTCAAACTGGTAAAACTGCAAATTCCCGCAGGCAAAGCCAATCCCGCGCCGCCGGTCGGTCCCGCGCTTGGTCAGGCTGGCGTTAATATCATGGCGTTTTGCAAAGAATTTAACGCGCGCACTGCGGATCAGGCCGGATTGATTATTCCGGTTGAGATTTCGGTATTTGAAGACCGATCCTTCACTTTTGTAACGAAAACGCCTCCGGCTGCAGTCCTGTTGCGTGTTGCCGCCGGTATCGAAAAAGGCTCCGGTGAGCCGAACAGGAAAAAGGTCGCGGTTGTGAAACGGGCCAAAGTTCGCGAAATCGCGGAACAGAAAATGCCGGATTTGAATGCGGCTTCCGTTGAAGCGGCAATGCGGATGGTGGAAGGTACAGCCCGCAGCATGGGCATCACCATTGAAGACTAACGTTTTTGGTGATGCAAGTGGGAGGATTATCCGTTAAAACCACATAAGGAGGTAAAAACGAATGGCAAAGCATGGGAAAAAATATGCGGAAGCTGAAAAGCTCGTCGATCGCAATGCCAGCTATGAGGCGGATGAAGCGATTGCGCTTGTGAAAAAAATGGCGGCGGCCAAATTCGATGAGACCGTTGAAGTTGCCGTTCGTCTTGGCGTTGATCCGAAAAAGCAAGATCAGGCTGTGCGCGGCGTCGTCGTATTGCCGCACGGCACGGGCAAGACGAAACGGGTATTGGTTTTCGCCAAAGGCGACAAAGCTAAAGAAGCGGAAAGCGCCGGCGCCGATTTTGTCGGCGACCAGGATATGATCAACAAAATCCAGCAGGGATGGCTGGAATTCGATGTGTGCGTGGCAACTCCCGACATGATGGCGGAAGTTGGTAAACTTGGACGCATTCTCGGGGGCAAAGGCTTGATGCCGAACCCGAAATCCGGCACCGTTACATTCGATGTGGCGAAGGCGGTTGCGGAAATCAAAGCCGGTAAAATCGAGTTCAGGCTTGATAAAGCCGGACAGATTCACGCTCCGATCGGCAAAGTGTCTTTCGATGCCGCCAAACTAGTGGAGAATTTCCGGACGCTCATCGATGCGCTGAATCGGGCAAAGCCGGCTGCAGCCAAAGGCGTATATTTGAAAAATATCGCCGTTTCCTCCACAATGGGACCGAGCGTAAGAATCAACGCCGCTTCCTTCCGATAAGCATATCCGCTTTAGCGAAGCGTGAATTGACAACAGCGGGCAGGCATGCTAATCTGGGAAGTGCTTGCGGGAAAAACTGAATAGCGAACGAACGTGCCGTAGACAGCAGGTGTCCGCAGTGACTTAATATCCTGCCGAGGTGTTGCGATACATGACGCGCTTGATAAGCCGCGTCCAAATCCAGCCTTCGCGATCTGCGAAGGCTCTTTTCATATGCACCGGACTATCGGAGCTTCGTTGCGCCAAGTAAGGATTGAAACAGGAGGTGTAAGAGTTGGGCAATTCCAGTGTGCGTCAGGAAAAAGAACAAATTGTCGCTGAAGTGGCCAACAAACTGTCGCAAAGCACATGCGCGATAGTGACGGACTACCGCGGATTGAACGTGGCCGAGATCACGGAGTTGCGCAAGCAGTTTCGTGAAGCGGGTGTTGATTACAAGGTGGTTAAGAATACGCTGCTCAAATTGGCTACCGCCAATGCGAATTTAAGCGAGCTGGATGCGCATATATCCGGTCCTACGGCGATTGCGTTCAGCCAGAACGATCCGGTGGCGCCGGCCAAAATTGTCGTCGATTTTGCCAAGAAACACGAAAACCTTGAAGTGAAGGGCGGAGTGGTTGAAGGCAAAGTGGTGGGCGTCGAGCAGATCAAAGCTTTAGCCGAATTGCCGTCGCGGGAAGGGTTGTTGTCGATGCTGCTTAGCGTATTGCAAGCGCCCGTGCGCAACTTCGCGCTTGCCGTCAAAGCGGTGGCCGACCAAAAGGACAACGGCGCGCAAAGCGCATAATGCGGCTGGCTAAAATCGAGCAAATAAAAATAAATTTTTATGGAGGTTAAAAACATGAGCAAGGAGCAAATTATAGAAGCGATCAAATCCATGTCTGTTCTGGAATTGAACGACTTGGTGAAAGCAATTGAAGAAGAATTCGGCGTAACGGCCGCGGCGCCGGTAGCGGTTGTGGCTGGCGGAGCTGCCGCAGGCGGCGCGGAAGCGGCGGAACAAACGGAATTTGACGTCGTTCTCGTCAATGCCGGCGCTTCCAAGATCAACGTCATTAAAGCCGTTCGCGAAATTACCGGCCTTGGCCTGAAAGAAGCAAAAGATCTGGTTGACAATGCGCCGAAGCCGATCAAAGAGAAAGTTTCCAAGGAAGACGCCGACGCAATCAAAGCGAAGTTGGAAGAAGCAGGCGCTCAAGTAGAAGTAAAATAATCCATGCAAGATGCGGATTTATCCGGAAACCCTTGAACCTGACATGCGATTCGAGGGTTTCTTAATTTACGGAGGATGCGCATGACCGAACACTATTTTACGGCAAATCCGGCTGTCGGCCATAAACCGGCAAAGTTTGCCGCCACGCTGCGCGGGAAAAAATATGTATTTGCAACGGATGCGGGAGTTTTTGCGAAACAGGGGGTGGATTATGGAAGCAGACTGCTGATCGAAACGATGCGGATTCCGGCGGATGCGCGTGTGCTCGATATCGGTTGCGGATACGGGCCGATCGGGCTTGCGGCGGCGTCCGAAGCCAGAAGCGGGACTGTCGTCATGCTCGACATCAATGAACGGGCAGTCGAATTGGCTCAGGAAAATGCGAAAATGAACGGAATCACGAATGTAACGGTCAAGCAAAGCAACCGGTACGAAGCCGTCAGGGGAGAAAAATTCACGCATATTCTCAGCAATCCGCCCATCAGGGCGGGGAAGAAAGTGGTGCACGGGATCTTTGTCGAGGCGATTGACCACTTGATGCCCGGCGGAGAATTGTGGATTGTCATTCAGAAAAAGCAGGGCGCTCCTTCCGCGTTGGCCAAATTGCAACAGATTTTTCCGATTGTGCAAGAAGTCGCCAAGGATAAAGGGTATCGCATTTACCAAGCAAAACTGAACTGACTTTCATATTCTTCTGTTGACTAACGGTTCTCAATGTGATATTATAACAAAATGTCAGTATTAAGATGGGCTCAGTATCTTTACATTTTTACTTTATCAAAATAAAATGTCAAGACCCAGTCTTTCGCAATTCCCCCCGAATAAAATTTTAATGTTTGCAGTATAATGTTAAAATTTTAAGGCAAATCTACTTAATATATGAGAAAACGCATAAATCGATATTTGTGCGCTTTTTCCGTTCCGACGCATTTTTTGCGAAAAGCGGCTGCGTAAAAACCGGATTTATTTATATATATTAAGGGATTATGCCGGAAGGAACAATGGGGATTTGGCGAACTGCAGGTACTTTCTGGCAAGGAGTGATCCGTTTTTAACACGATGCCTTCTGCAAAGCTGTCGAGATTGTTCATCGATGCTTAAAGTGAGGCGTTTCTTTTTGTATTGTTAAAGTTTTAGTCACAGTTGACACGAGGGGTGAATGTAGTTGTTGGGACACGAAGTAAAGTACGGGCGGCGCGTTCGCAGAAGTTACGCGCGGATCAAGGAAGTCCTGGAAATCCCCAATCTGATCGAAATCCAGCAAAAATCGTACGAGTGGTTTTTGGAGGAAGGCTTGCGGGAAATGTTCCAGGATATTTCGCCGATTCAGGATTTTACCGGCAACCTGGTTTTGGAGTTTATTGATTACAGCCTGGGCGAGCCGAAATATTCCGTCGACGAATCGAAGGAACGCGATGTGACTTATGCTGCTCCTTTGCGCGTAAAAGTGCGCTTGATCAACAAGGAAACCGGAGAAGTCAAGGAGCAGGAAGTTTTCATGGGTGATTTCCCGCTGATGACGGAAACGGGAACATTCATCATTAACGGAGCGGAACGCGTAATCGTCAGCCAGCTTGTTCGTTCTCCAAGCGTCTATTTCAGCACAAAAGTGGACAAAAACGGAAAAAGCACCTATACCGCGACTGTAATTCCGAACCGTGGGGCTTGGCTGGAACTGGAAACGGATGCGAAGGATATCATCTATGTCAGAATCGACCGCACGCGGAAAATCCCTGTTACCGTATTGTTGCGAGCGCTGGGCTTTGGTACGGATGACGAAATCATCGGCCTTTTGGGCGATGACGAGTTTTTGCGCAATACATTGGAAAAAGACAACACCGACTCTACGGAAAAAGCGCTGATCGAGATTTATGAACGCCTTCGTCCGGGCGAACCGCCTACTTTGGAAAATGCGAAAAGTCTGCTTGTAGCGCGGTTTTTTGATCCGAAGCGTTACGATCTTGCCAATGTCGGACGTTACAAAATCAATAAAAAGTTGCATATCAAAAACCGCTTGTTCAATCAACGGCTGGCGGAGACGCTGGTGGACACGGAAACGGGCGAAATTATCGCGGAAGCCGGGCAAGTGGTTGATCGCCGCATGCTTGACGAAATCATGCCCCATTTAATCAAGTCGGTGGGCTTTCGGGAATATCGCGTGACGAACGGCGTGGTGGATGAACAAACGATTCTGTTGCAAAAAATCAATGTGTTCTCGCCGATCGAGGACGGCAAAGTATTAACCGTGATCGCCAACGGCAACATCGACAAACAGGTGAAACATATTACGCCCGCCGATATCATTTCGGCGATCAGCTATTTTATCAACCTGCTGCATGGCGTCGGCAGCACCGACGATATCGACCATCTGGGCAATCGCCGCCTGCGATCCGTCGGAGAACTGCTGCAGAATCAATTTCGCATCGGGCTCTCCCGCATGGAGCGCGTAGTGCGTGAGCGGATGTCAATCCAGGACGCCAATGTCATCACGCCGCAGGCGTTGATCAATATTCGTCCGGTAATTGCTTCAATCAAAGAGTTTTTCGGCAGTTCGCAGTTGTCGCAATTCATGGACCAGACGAACCCGCTCGCCGAACTGACGCACAAACGCCGTTTGTCCGCGCTCGGTCCCGGCGGTTTGACGCGCGAAAGAGCGGGTTTTGAAGTGCGCGACGTGCACCACTCGCACTATGGCCGCATGTGCCCGATCGAAACGCCGGAAGGTCCGAACATCGGATTGATCAACTCGCTGTCGACGTTCGCGCGGATTAACGAATACGGCTTTATTGAGACACCGTATCGCCGGGTGGACCCGAAGACGGGCATCGTGACCGACGAAATCGTTTATGTAACCGCCGACGAAGAAGACAATTATGTCATCGCCCAGGCAAACGCGGTTTTGAACGAGGATGGGAGTTTTGCGACGGATACGGTAATTGCGCGGTACAAAGAAGAAATTTTGACCGTGCCGAAAGAGCGGGTCGACTATATGGATGTGTCGCCGAAACAGGTTGTTTCCGTTGCGACAGCGCTCATACCGTTCCTGGAAAACGACGATTCGAACCGCGCGCTGATGGGCTCAAACATGCAGCGGCAAGCGGTGCCGCTTCTGGTTCCGAAAGCGCCCCTTGTCGGAACGGGAATGGAACACAAGTCGGCCAAAGATTCCGGCGTTTGCGTTGTTTCCAAGACTGACGGGATTGTCGAGCGCGTAACCGCCAACGAAATCTGGGTGCGTCGTACCGGCGAAGTTGACGGAAAACAAGTAAAAGGCGATCTTGTCAAATACAAATTGCATAAATTTATGCGCTCCAACCAGGGAACTTGCATCAATCAGCGGCCAATTGTCCGCAAGGGCGACGTGATCAAAGCGGGAGAGATACTTGCCGACGGCCCGTCGACCGAACAGGGCGAATTGGCGTTGGGCCGCAACGTGGTGGTCGCCTTTATGACCTGGGAAGGATATAACTACGAAGATGCGATTCTGTTAAGCGAAAAATTGGTCAAGGATGATGTGTTCACTTCCATTCACATCGAAGAATACGAATCGGAAGCGCGCGACACGAAACTGGGACCGGAAGAAATTACGCGCGACATTCCCAATGTCGGCGAGGAAGCGCTGAAAAATCTGGATGAACGGGGCATTATCCGCGTCGGTGCGGAAATCGGCGCCGGCGACATTCTGGTCGGCAAAGTGACGCCCAAAGGCGTTACCGAGCTGACGGCGGAAGAACGGTTGTTGCATGCGATCTTCGGCGAGAAAGCCCGCGAAGTTCGCGACACTTCATTGCGCGTGCCGCATGGTACGGACGGGATTGTAGTGGATGTAAAAGTATTTACCCGGGAAAACGGCGACGAGTTGCCGCCCGGCGTAAACCAACTGGTCAGAGTTTACATTGCGCAAAAGCGGAAAATTTCTGAAGGCGACAAAATGGCCGGACGCCATGGAAACAAAGGGGTCATCGCCCGCATCCTGCCGGAAGAAGATATGCCGTTCTTGCCGGATGGCACGCCGGTGCAAGTCGTGCTGAATCCGCTGGGCGTGCCGTCGCGCATGAACATCGGCCAGGTGCTGGAAGTCCACCTCGGAATGGCGGCAAAGCTGCTGGGCATCCATACGGCAACGCCGGTATTTGACGGCGCCAGGGAAAATGATGTGTTTGACACGATGGAAGAAGCGGGCATGCAGCGCGACGGCAAAACGCTGCTGTTCGACGGGCGCACCGGCGAGCCGTTTGAACGGGAAGTAACGGTTGGCGTTATGTACATGATCAAGCTGGCGCACA
>DASVDB010000069.1 GCA_036381315.1 Bacilli bacterium
TACCGCGTGGAAGGTACCGTATGTCATTTTTCTGCTGTTTCATATTGTGCTTTCGACATCGGCGGCGATTTTCGGCGTCATAACGCTTTTCCTCGCCTTTTCGCAAAGGTTTGCCGCACATCGCAAGTGGGGCAGAGTGACGGCAGCTTTCTGGCTGGCCACCGCCGTAACCGGGGTTGTCGTCTATTTGCTCCTTTATATTGTTTTTCCGGGCGGACATACAGGCAGTTTGCCGAATGCGGTCATCAATCGTTAAGAAAAAAACAAGTGAAAATGGAATGCATTTCCGATATACTAGACTGGTGCAGGTATTGCATCTGTTTTTATTTTTTGAATGAAATAGGGAAGGGAGCAAAAACATTCCATGAGCGTAGTGCAACTTGAAAAGGTGGTAAAACATTACGGCGATGTGACCGCAGTAAATGGAATCAGTTTTTCGGTTGCCGAAGGCGAAATTTTCGGCTTACTTGGCGCGAACGGGGCGGGTAAGACGACGACGATGCGCATGGTGCTGGGGCTCATTTATCCGGATGACGGTAAAATCCTGTATGCGGGGCAGCCGTACTCGCAACAAATAGCCGCCACAATGGGATATTTGCCGGAAGAGCGCGGCCTTTATCCCAAGGTGAGCGTGCGCGACCAGTTGGTGTATTTGGCCCGCCTGAAAGGCAAGAGCAAGGCGGATGCCGAGCGGAATCTGAAAGATTGGCTGGAAAAATTCGGCGTTCCGGACTATATCGACAAGAAGGTTGAAGAGTTATCCAAAGGCAATCAGCAAAAAATTCAGTTTGTCGCGGCTATCCTCCATGCCCCGCGTCTGTTGATACTTGATGAAGCCTTCAGCGGTTTGGACCCGGTCAATGTGGAACTGTTGAAAAACACCGTAAAAGAATTGCGCGACAAAGGCACCAGCATCGTGTTTTCCACACACCGGATGGAGCATGTGGAGGAGTTATGCCAAAATATTTTAATCTTGCACCGCTCCCATACCGTCTTGCAGGGCAGCTTGAAAGAAATTAAAATGTCCTTTCCCAAGGAGCGCGTTTTTCTCTCGACGGAACAGGAAGTTACGGGATTGTCGGCGGTTCCGGGGGTAACTTCGGTTAGCAAGCAGGAAAACGGGGCAATCGTGCAGATTGACCGCCCGGAAGCGGCGCAGGAAATATTGCGGATAGCGGCAGCGCAAACAAATGTAACCAGGTTTGAAATTATGGAACCGACTTTGAATGAAATTTTTATTAAGACGGTAGGGGGGGAGCAGCATGAATAGCATGTGGACGGTGGTCGCGTTTACAATCCGCAATAAACTGAAAGCAAAATCATTTAAAATTTCCTCCCTGGTTCTTGTAATCCTCGTCACCATCGGCTTAAATCTTCCTTATTTCATTTCGCTATTGCAAACGGAAAAAACGGCAAACATCGGCATGACAGATACGAATTCCGCGCTCGCCGACAGTTTGCGGCAGTATTTTGAAAGCCAAAAGAAGCCGGGGCTTAAGATCGTCTTGTTCGCCGATCTTGGCTCGACGGATGCCAACGAAGAAGCGTTCAAGAAGGCAATCGAAGAAAAGAAAATCAGCGGATATTTGCTTGCGGGAGCGCCCGATCAGTCCGGATTTCCGGAAATGACCTACAAATCCGAAGGAACGCTGGAAATCGGCACAATGACCAAATTGGAAACGGCCTTGCAGCAAGTAAAGACCGAATGGGTTGTAAAGGAGTTGCACTTGTCGCAAGCGGATTTGACAAAAATTAGCGCCCCGGTGACGCTCAATAAAGTGCAGATTTCGGTTGGCGGCGTAGGGGGAGTCGGCAAAGAAGGAAAGTCGCAAGCGCAAGTGATTATGGCGACGGGACTGCTTTATGCGCTGATTATTTTGCTGTTTATCGGCGTCATGGTCTCCGGCCAGTTGATCGCGACGGAAATAACGGCGGAAAAAAGCTCGCGCGTGATGGAAATTCTGGTGACAAGCGTTACGCCGTTAAAGCAAATGTTCGGGAAAATTTTCGGCATGTTCGTGGTCAGCATCTTGCAAATCATGCTGCTGGTGGCGGCGGCGCTGATCAATGCAAATCTGCCGCAAAACCGCGCCGCATTCGCTGATTTGCACATCGACTGGTCCAATATCGATTACAATCTGATCATCTATGCGATACTTTTTTACTTGACCGGATATTTTCTCTACGCAACGCTGTTTGCCGCTGTCGGATCGATCGTCAGCAGGACGGAGGATTTGAGCCAGGCGATTTTGCCGGTGACGTTTTTGTCGATGATCGGCTATTTTATCGCCATCTTTGGTCTGCAAGACCCGACTTCGATGTTTGTCAAGGTGACATCGTTCATTCCGTTTTTCAGCCCGTTCATCATGTTTTTGCGCATGGGGCTGACGGATGTCGCGGTATGGCAAGTATGGCTCACAATCGGCATTTTGCTTGCTTCGATTTTGTTTTTTGGCTGGGTTTCGGCGAAAATATATCGCACCGGCGTGCTGATGTACGGCAAACGGCCATCCTGGAAAGAACTGCGGAAAGCGATGAAAGCTTATAAGGTGTAAGCCTATAAGGTGTGAGCCGCAGACGTTGCGGGGTCGCAAGTTTGGATCATATGATGTGTTGCACATGATGCGTTACAAAAGAGGGCCCTTTTTCCGGAGACGGATGAAGGGCCTTTTTGAACGGGCATCAAAATAAGTTGAAGGCGGACGCTTATGATAACTTTTTGCTATTAAAAGCGGCTACGCAGACGCTAACGGTTGCCATTGCGGTTATTTGGCGAAAAAAGGCTGTGCAAAAATTTTAACGGACGCTACAGAGGCTATTCGCCGTTTTTTTGCATGAATACCGTACAAAGCGCTAAAATAAGCGCACCTGCGTCCGTTAAACTTAAAAACCGGGAGTATAGCCCCAAATAGCCTCTGTCGCGTCCGTTAGCTTTGAGACTTCGCAAACTGACCGAAAATATGGAGCAAGATCTGGTTGAACCGGTCGACGGGCGAACATCGTAACATGGAAACTGCTAAAAAGTAGCGGCCTTTCATAGGCCGCTTCTTTGGGTCTTACTTTATCCGATTTTCTGCTTTAATATATCGATGTCCTTGTCGTGTTCCGCCAGCTTTTTCAAAACATAATTGTTCACTCGTTGCTGTTCATCCAACTTTTTATCAATCTGATCGAATCTGGCTGTAAATTCGGCGCGCATTTGTTTCATTTCCGACCTGATGTCGCTAATTTCCGACTTCATGCTGTTCATTTCCGACCTGATGTCGCTAATTTCCGACTTGATGCCGTTGATTTCCGACTTCATGCTGTTCATTTCCGACCTGATGTCGCTAATTTCCAACTTGATGCCGGAAATTTCCGACCGCATTTCAGCCATTTCCGCTCTCTGAGCCTGCTGTTCCTTGATCACATTAGCAACCATGTTAACCAATTGGGACAGCATTTCTTCCATATGACTCAATTTTTGATCGGTCATCTTACACCTCCGATTCCT
>DASVDB010000070.1 GCA_036381315.1 Bacilli bacterium
GGGGGAGCAAACAACAAAAACCCGATCCCGATTATCGTCCCATGCCATCGCGTGATTGGGGCCAATGGCGATATGGTGGGGTATGGCGGCGGTCTCTCGATCAAAAGGTATTTGCTGAATCTGGAGAAAGAAAGCGATGTGACGCCATGAGATTTGTCAGCATTGAAGCGGTGGAGCCGGGGCAGCGTCTGGGCAAATCGATTTTTACGGGAAACGGGACAACTCTTTTGGCGGAAAATTCGCAGCTTACCGTACCGCTCATCAATACGCTTAAACGGATCGGCGTCACGATGATTTTCATCAAAGACGAGCGTTTTGACGACGTCGTCATTGAAGATGTCGTTTCCGAAAAAACCAAAATGGCTGTAATCAGCAAGATGAGTGAAACATTTTACGCGGTTCGCTCCGGCAAGGAATTTGATACCAGGAGCATCTCCGTCAGCGTCGACCGGATGCTCGATGAACTGATGGCGAATAAGCATCTTCTTGCCCAATTGAATGAAATCCGCTCCAATGACAATGAAATGTATGTGCACGCCTTGCATGTGTGTGTCATGTCGGTTTTAATCGGCATCAATGCCGGCTTCAGCCCGGCGCAGTTGAAAGATTTGGCGGTTGGCGCGCTTTTGCATGATATCGGCAAAGTCGGCCGTGAAGAGGATGGCCCGGAGACAAGCAAAGAGCATCATACGTGGCGCGGTTTTGAACTGCTGAAAACGAAGCGGGAATACAGCTTGCTGATCTCCCACATCTGTTTGCAGCACCATGAAACGATCGACGGGAATGGCATTCCGCGAAGACTGAACGGCGACAAAATCCACGCCTTCGCCAAAATTGTGGCAATAGCGAACCTGTATGACAATTTGATTTCAGGCTTTTCGCATGGAAAAAGGTTTTTGCCCCATGAAGCGTGCGAACGGATTTCCGCGCTGGCGGGCGTTACGTTGGAGCATGAATACGTGCTGCATTTTCTAAAAACGGTATCCGTATACCCGACCGGAACGTCGGTCAAGCTTTCCACGAAAGAAACCGGCGTGGTGGTCGGACAGCACCGCGGATTGCCAGGAAGACCCGTGGTGAGGGTTTTCAAGCGGAATGACAATCAGTATGAGGCCAAAGAAGTCGATCTGGCCCGCAATCCGACCGTTTTTATCGAAGCGGTCCTGTAGCCGAAAGAAGGCTGACGTTTGAATCGTAAATTTTGGAGGTTACCACATGGGCTGGGATATCGCAATCCCCGTATTGACACTTATAATTGGCGCGGTGGCAGGCTTCTTCATCGGCGTGTACTACTTGCGCAAACAACTGGAAAAAATGCAGAATAACCCGGAGATGTTGAAGCAAATGGCCAAAAAAATGGGCTATAACATCAACAACAAGCAATTGAACCAGGTACAGCAAATGTTGAAAAACAAAAAGTTCCGCTAGTTTGGCGGACAAAATCTTCAGGTTTTTTGATTTAGTTTCAAATCTCACTGCCTAACGCAAAACGGGGGCTTATCTCCCTGCCAAACGCTAACGATCGCAGCAGACGCTATTTGCCGAAAAAAGGCTGATTTGAAATTGTAACGGTCGCAGCGGACGCTAATTGTCGTTCCGATGCCCGAATATCAGGGAAAATGCCAGAATAGGCTCATCCACGACCGTTACAATCGAAAAGTGGTCAATTTGCGCAAAATAAGCTCTCCCACGACCGTTAAAGGTTGCAAGTTGGGTTTATGGTTGCGAGTTGGGTAAAAGGTTGCAATCTGGCAAACCGACCGAGTTTTCGTCGACAAGCTTTAGATGGCTTTAGCCACGGAACGCTATTCAGCAGGCTTTAGCCTGGATAGGCGGCTTTCAGTCGCCAAAAAGTGAACCTACCGGCTTTAGCCGGTAATCGTTTAGTTGGATTCTATCCAACAAATTTGGGCGAATTCCGGCATCTTTATTTGATTTCAGGTAAAATAATTGGATGAAATCCAACTGAATGCAACTCAACTGCGACCGCCACTGTAATTAATTGGGTAAAATCCATTTAACCGCCCGGAGAACGGGCGTAGTTCGGCGCGATTTTCGCCGGACGATTTTTTTTGCCATTTGAAAATTTATATTGAATCCAATATGATAGTACTTATTAATAAGTGCCTGTTATGTCGCTTTTTTTCTTTTTGGCACTTTGTTATAATTAAACCCTGTGTATGAGACAAGCAAAGGAGTAGGTCCGATGGCTGGAGTTAAAGAATATACAAATCAAAGCGTTGCCAGGAATCGGGAAGAGATTGAGAAACATATTCGCGAAATTCTCCGGTTGATTGGCGAGGACCCGGGGCGCGAAGGGTTGCTGGAAACGCCCGGACGCGTGGCAAACATGTATAAGGAAGTATTCGCCGGCTATGATGTCGACCCGCGCGATGTGCTGGGTGTAACTTTTGATGAACAGCATGAAGAGTTGGTGATCGTAAAGGATATTATTTTCTACAGCCACTGCGAACATCACATGGTGCCGTTTTTCGGCAAAATTCATATCGGGTACATCCCGAGCGGGAAAATTGCCGGATTGAGCAAATTCGCCAGACTTGTCGATGCCGTAACCCGCCGTTTGCAGGTTCAGGAGCGGATTACTTCGGAAATTGCCGACATTATTGACGAGATTCTCGATCCGCAAGGCGTGATGGTGGTTGTGGAAGCGGAGCATTTGTGCATGTGTATGCGAGGCGTAAAAAAATACGGCAGCAAAACCGTTTCCTCGGCAGTTAGAGGATATTTTCGCAATGACGCCGCGTTGCGTTCCGAATTCATGTCGCTCATCAAAGGATAGCGGGCCGTTCTAAGCTTGCGTGTCGGACGACGCGGAGATTGCTTTTAAAAATCCGAGCGTTTTTCGCAAATATTCCTTTGGCTGAAAACGGAATGTCATCTCGTGCCCGCGTTTTGCGGGAAACCATGCGCGGGAATAAGGGTTTGTTTGCCGGGCGTAAAGCTGTTGCGACAGTTTGTACGGAGATTTCCGGTCTTTTTTGCCGTGGATAAAGAAAATCGGAAACGAATAGTCGTGCGAGATGATGTCCTGCGCATGAATTTCGTTCATGTCAAATCCGGCGATATAGGGGAACAAAAAGCTTAACAACCGCGCCGAAGGAAATGCCGGAAGGTGCAAGATCCGCTTCAGATTGTAAGCCAGCGAATGTTCGTCAAGCAAAAAGGTGCTGTCCAGTATCATACCGTCCACATGACTGTCTATTAATGCGGCTTGCAGAGCCGTACCCGCCCCCATCGAAAAACCCCAAACAAAGATTTGTTTTGCGCCCCGGCTTCTGGCATACGCAATCGCGCCCAATAAATCTCCTTTTTCCTTTACGCCGGCGGTTACCGCGAATTTTTGCCGTTGATCGGCATAGCCGTAATCAAACATGAATACGTTATAGTTGCTTTTATGGAGCGCATTGGCGAGGCGGCACAGCGGAATCCAGGGCTCTTCCCGATTTGTTCCGTATCCGTGGGAAAAAACAACGGTTTTGGTCGAATGGTTTCCGGGAATATACCAGCCGGAGAGCAGACGATTGTTTGTCCGGGAATGAAACCGGATATTTTCATAGGGGGCCCCCAGCTCCTGCGCCGGATTTGCCGAAAGCGGCGCGATGGCGGGATGGGTAAGCGACCAGGCAATCCATGCAAACAAGGCGGTTGCCACAACCAGCGCAGCGGCAAAAGCGCACACAATCCAGCCGATTCCTTTGATCATCCGGGCGGCAAGTTTGCCGCAGGCGTTTTCCTGGTCGCGGATTTCCAACTGATGTCCGGTACGGACGGCAGAATTCATCGTATCCCTCCTGGTGCAATCCTGAGATGCCGGGATAGCCCGTATTACAAAGGCGTATTATTATCGTAAACGGCAATTGCGCAGATCGTCAAGAAGGCGCTTACATTTGTAATAAACATGTAACCCTTGTAATTATTTTCTTTTTTTTGCTTTCTCATATTTACTTATTTTGCAAAAATAATGTATACTAAGGGAACCAGGTTTCATGATGCGGAACTAGAAGGCAGGGAGCTTCTTGGAAGAACAAAAATTGACTGTTCGCGCTGTGGAACGCGCTCTTGACATTTTATTGGCATTTACGGAATCGCCGGAATTGGGTCTCACGGAAATTGCCGGCAAAGTTTCGCTGCATAAAAGCACCGTGCATCGTTTATTGGCGTCATTGGAAGGCAAAGGATTTATCAAGCGCAACCCCGATTCGGAAAAATACCGGCTGGGATACCGCATTTGGGAACTTGCGGCCAATCTTCACCATGCGGACGATCCTGCCGTTTTGCTGCTGCCGGAAATGGAAAGGCTGCGCGACGAATTGGGAGAAACGATTACGCTGTATGTGCGGGAAGGAAATGAACGTATCCGTATTCAAGCCGTTCAGAGCAAACAAGCGATCAGGAGGGTGGCCCAAGTCGGCGCCAGGCTGCCGTTATATGTAGGGGCATCCAGCAAAGTGTTACTGGCTTTCGCCGAACAGGAAAGCATCGAAGCCATCATGAATAGCCCGGATTGGCCGGAGAGCATAGACAAGCGCAAATATTTGCAGCAATTGGCCGAAATTCGCCAACATGGGCTGGCAACCAGCGTTGAGGAACGTGAAGTTGGCGCTGCCGCCGCTTCCGCTCCGATCTTCAACAGGCAAAAAAAGCTGTTTGCGGCATTATCCGTATCCGGGCCTTCCAACAGATGGACACTTGAGAAAATGAGGGGGTGTGCGCAAATAATCATTGATGCTGCCAACAGAATGGGTAATTTAATTCGATAAATATGAAATGCGGGTGAAGAATTAATGGGCGAAATTGAGCTCGACTTTGGTATTTTTCTTTTTTTGCTGTTCGTCATGATATGCTTCATTGCGGCTAGCAGCATGAACCCGTTGCACAAAGTTTATTTGTGGTTTCATGTTTGCATGATGCTGTGGCCGCTCAGCCAGTTTACACTGGCGTTAATGGATAATCCGTTTGTGCAGTCCATTTATGTAAAATTGGCGTTTGCGGGGTTATCCCTGACCGGATACGGTTGGTTATTGTTTTCTTTATTTTTTACTAAACGTTTAAATTCAATGAAAAAACAACATATCGCCGTTTTGGGGATTCCCGCGGTCGTTGCGGGTGTTGTCGCCGTCGCCAATCCCGGGGAATGGTTTATGAAACCGGTAGACGGCTTTTATCAAATTCGGGATTACGGGCCGCTGTTCTGGGTGTTTGTCGCGGTGGCTCTCGGGTACGCCGTCGCTTCCGCTTCGCTGTTAACGACTTCATTGCGCAGGCCTGAAGGAAAAGCAATTCAAAAACAGGCCGCATTATTTTTATCCGGGTTGCTTCTGTTGGTTATTTTTGCCATTGCCGACGTCGTCTTGAATGTATTGTACGCCGGTGATCGTTTGGTTGTTCCCGGCATGCTGTCGATCGGGATCATGCTTTCCGTACTCTGCTTCATGCTGGCGATTATGCGGTATAACGCGTTCGGCGTCGTTTCGATCGCCAGGGAAAACGTCGTTCGGCATATGCCGGCCGGCGTAATCGTCCTGGATCGGCATGATCTGGTCATTGATCTGAATGATAGCGCAAAACGTTTCGGCTATGCCCAAAAGGACCGCTTTTTCGATTTGCCGGGGTACTTGAAGGACGCGGACGACCTCCATCCATCTTACGTCGAACGATTTACCACGGAAAAAACGCGATTACTGCAATTTGAAGTGAAACTGCGAAATGATGGAATGCGCCATGTGGCGTTTCGCATTACTCCCATCTATAACTCCAGAAATGATTGGATCGGCCGCATTATTTTAATGAACGACGTCACCAAACTGCGAACCCTTTTGGAAAAAACCCACAAGCAAAATATAACGCTGCACTTGCGCAACGATGAGCTGCTTAAAATGCAAAAGGAACTGATCGAGGCGAACGAAAAGCTGAAACGTTTGGCGGTGACGGACGAACTGCCGGGCACTTGATGGAAACTGTGGCCAGACATTTGGAAAGAACTATTTGGATAAGTAGGGGGGAGCGATCTCCTCTACTTTTTTTTATCCAAAGGAGATGATTTTACAGCAGATGAGAATTGGTTTGTCTGGAGCGAGATGGGGAAAATCAATATCGAAGATCGAAAAATAAGAGAGGACAAAGAGGCACGGTAGGAGAAGGACGCTCCTACACTCTTATGAGCTGGCGCGGATAAAAAGAGAAACCGTCCGATATGTCTGTCGGACGGTTCCAACATGCAAAGCGCCTGCAGCGCATCTGCCGAATAATTTCGCTCAGTCTTTCATAATTTGCCGTAAAACGGTCTGCAAAATACCGCCGTTGCGGTAGTATTCGACATCGACCACGCTGTCGAGGCGGACGATTGCGGCAAACTCAAAGGTTGATCCGTCCTCGCGCGTCGCTTTGACCTTGATCGTCTGGCCCGGTTTTATATCGTTGTTAAGACCGAGAATGTCAAATGTCTCTCTGCCGGTAATGCCGAGCGAGCTATAGCTTTGGCCATCGGCAAATTGCAACGGCAATACGCCCATGCCGACCAGGTTGCTGCGGTGAATGCGTTCAAAGCTTTCCGCGATTACGGCTTTCACTCCGAGCAAGTAGGTGCCTTTGGCCGCCCAGTCGCGCGAGCTGCCGGTGCCGTATTCTTTGCCGGCAATGACCACAAGCGGCGTTTTTTGCTCTTGATATTTCATGCTGGCGTCGTAGATCGGCATCACTTCGCCGGTCGGGAAATAGGTGGTGACGCCGCCTTCGGTGCCGGGAGCGATTTGGTTGCGGATGCGGATGTTGGCGAAAGTTCCGCGCATCATCACTTCGTGGTTGCCGCGACGGGAGCCGAACGAGTTGAATTCCGATCTTTTTACGTTGCGCTCCAGCAAATATTTGCCTGCCGGCCCGCCGGCCGCAATATTGCCTGCGGGCGAAATATGGTCGGTCGTGATGGAGTCGCCCAGCAGCGCAAGCGTTTTTGCGCCTTTGATTTCCGTAATGTCCGCCAATTCGGGTGTCAGGTCGTCAAAGAACGGCGGTTCCTGAATGTATGTGGAGTTCTTATCCCATTCGTACAGTTGCCCTTCCGGCACGGGCAGTTCATTCCAGCGCGGGTTTGCGCGGAAGACGTCCTGGTACTTGGTGCGGAACATTTCCGGATCGACCGCTTCCCGAATCGCTTCCTGAATTTCCATTGATGTAGGCCAAATGTCTTTCAGATAAACAGGCTGGCCGTTTTTGTCAAGACCGATCGGTTCCTTGGACAAATCGATATTGACGGTGCCTGCCAGGGCATACGCAACCACAAGCGGCGGCGAAGCAAGGAAGTTCATTTTAACCTGGGAGTGAATGCGGCCTTCAAAGTTGCGGTTTCCGCTCAAGACGGCGGCTACGGTCATGTTGTTGTCTTCTACGGCTTTGCCGACTTCCTCAGGCAGCGGGCCGCTGTTGCCGATACAAGTAGCGCATCCGTAGCCGGCTACGTAAAAGCCGATCTTTTCCAAAGATTCGAGAAGGCCCGCTTTTTCCAGGTATTCTGTCACTACCCGGGAGCCGGGCGTCAAGCTGGTTTTTACATAGCCCGGAACTTTCAGCCCCCGTTCGGACGCCTTTTTCGCCACAATGCCGGCGCCAAGCATAACGCTTGGGTTGGAAGTGTTCGTGCAGCTGGTGATCGCGGCAATCGTCACCGCGCCGGTGCCCATTTTGGATGTCTGGCCGTTGGCATGCCGGATGTCGACGACCTGATTGATTTTCTCTTCGGAAAGTCCGTACCCGCCTTTTTCGATCGGCCTGCGGGCAATTTCGTTAAACGCTTGCTTCATATTGGTCAGGTCGATGCGATCCTGCGGACGTTTCGGGCCCGCCAAGCTGGGAACGACCGTGGACAAATCCAGTTCCACCGTATCCGTAAATTGCGGCGCCGGCGTGCTGTCGGTGCGGAACATGCCCTGCGCTTTGTAGTAAGCTTCGACAAGCGCGACCTGCTCTTCGCTGCGCCCGGTAGCGCGCAAGTAGTTGAGTGTTTCCGCGTCGACAGGGAAATAGCCGATCGTTGCGCCGTATTCGGGAGACATATTGGCGACTGTGGCACGGTCTGCCAAGCTGATGTTGCTTAAGCCGGGCCCGTAGAATTCGACAAACTTGCCGACAACGCCTTTTTTCCGCAGCAGTTCCGTTACGGTAAGCGCAAGGTCTGTTGCGGTCGCGCCCTCGGGGAGACTGCCGGTCAGCTTGAAGCCTACCACTTGCGGCATCACGAAATAGAGCGGCTGGCCCAGCATGCCGGCTTCCGCTTCAATTCCGCCGACGCCCCAGCCGACGACGCCCAGGCCGTTGATCATGGTGGTGTGGGAGTCTGTGCCGATAAGGGAATCCGGGTATACGATCGTCTCGTCGCCGATTTGTTTGGGCGTGGCCACCGTGGCCAGATATTCAAGGTTAACCTGGTGAACAATGCCCGTTCCGGGCGGCACTACGCGGAAATTGTCAAAAGCGGTTTGCGCCCAGCGCAAAAACCGGTATCTTTCCCCGTTGCGTTGGAATTCCAAAGCCATGTTGGTTTCCAGCGCGTCCTCCGTGCCGAAGGTGTCGACCATGACGGAGTGGTCAATGACCAGATCGACGGGAACAAGCGGGTTGATGCGTTTCGGATCTTTGCCGAACCGATTGATAACGGCGCGCATGGCGGCAAGATCGACGACGGCCGGCACGCCTGTAAAGTCTTGCAGCACGATGCGGGCGGGGATAAAGGGAATTTCTTTGGTATGTTCTTTGCTTTTTGCCCAATCCACAAGTAATTGAACGTGGTCATCAGTAATGGCGTGTCCGTCAAACTGGCGGATGGCAGACTCCAGCAGCACTTTGATGGAGAAAGGAAAATGGGCCGTCGTGCCGTTTCGCAGCCGGGCAAATTTCTCCACATCGTAATAAGCAAACGTTTTGCCGCCAACTGTCAATGTCGTTTTGGCTTGCTTATAGTCGCTGTTTGGCATAGGTGAACCTCCTTGTAGAAAAAGACTTTGTTTCATTTGATGAAACGAAATTTCATTTTTGAATACCTAATTAAGTATACAATTTTCCGCTGCAATCGTAAATAGCCGCGGTTCCCGCAACGGCAAAAAAAGCGATTTGGGCATCTTTTCGCCGCTTTTTTCATATAGTTGAGCGAGGGCGGCGGCAACTCTTTTTTTGCGGGGGAGAGCGAATATGGATGGGACCTGGAAGTCACTTTTATACCAATATGTTGAACAACACAATCGGATGGAAGCGGATTATTCCATTGACCCGCTATTGCCGTTTTTAACCGACGACCGGTATATCGCCATGCAAAACAGAAGGCTTGCGCGCATAAAGGAAGCGCATATGGCGCGGCGCTTTCGCCCGGCCACGTGGGAGACCAGATGCAAGCTCAAGCATGTTTCCGGCGGCGCTTCGCAGGTGGAGGTTTATCTGGAGCTTACGAAAGCTTTTGTTTATGATGCATATACGGAATATCGCGTGGAAACGGAAAAAATCAGGATTGCGGAAAACGGTGCGAAATGGCGCATCGTTTCGGTATCCGCCGACATGTCGGAGCGCAGGCAATTGCATATGCCGGAACGCCCGAATGGCGCAATCGAGCGGCAGAACGACCGGGAAGAAGGCGGCAAACAAAAGTCGGTTTCCGTTCCCTATTTAAACCAATCTGTGTTCGCTGGCGGGCGGATGAAATCATATGACCGGCAAAAGGCCAAATGGTACGCCGACAGGTGGTGGAACGGCCGCAACCCGGATTTTGCCGATATGGAAGTGGACTGTTCGAATTTTATCTCCCAGTGTCTCTTTGCAGGAGGCGCTCCGATGAACTATACTGGAACAAGAGACACGGGCTGGTGGTATAAAGGCAGGGTTGGCGGGCGGGAATTGTGGAGTTACAGTTGGTCCGTAGCCCATCAGCTGCAGCGTTACTTGAGCGTAAGCCGCTCCGGCTTGCGGGCGCAAATCGTCCATTCCCCGTACGATTTGGATATCGGCGATTTAATTGCCTACGACTGGGATGGAGATTCCCGGTTCCAGCATTCGGTTATCGTCACTTCATTTGCACCGGATGGCGCGCCGCTTGTCAACGCCCATACCGTTAACAGCTTTCATCGCTATTGGGATTATCGCGATTCGTATGCCTGGACAGAACGGACGATGTACAAGTTTTTTCGAATTTCCGACGTTTTTTAATTCATCATGCGGAGGTTTATATGAGCGGGAAAATTCGCGTAGGCGTTATTTACGGCGGGAGGTCGGGTGAACATGATGTCTCGCTGGCAACGGCGCTTTCCGTCATCAATGCATTTGATCGGGCAAAATATGAAATCGTGCCGCTGTATATTACGCGAACCGGCGAATGGAACACAGGCGCGCAGATTGAAGCCCCGGTTAACACGAAGGAAGAATTGATGCTTAAGCCTGCCGCCGGGCGCGCAAAGCAAGCGGCTTTGCCGCAAATATACCTCTCCGGTACGGGAGAAGACAGAGCGCCAGCTAAAACCGGCAGCGCGTCGGGGCTTAGCCTCGATGTTGTGTTTCCGCTGTTGCACGGCACTTACGGCGAAGACGGCACGGTGCAGGGGCTGCTTGAAATGGTCGGCATTCCGTATGTCGGCGCGGGAGTGCTGGCATCCGCCGTGGGCATGGACAAAGTGGCAATGAAAAAAATCTTTGCCCAGGAAGGCCTGCCGCAATGCCTGTATCGGCATTTTACCCGATTCCAGTGGGAACATAACAAAGATTACTATATAATGGAGATTGAGGTGTCTTTAGGCTACCCGTGCTTTGTCAAACCGGCAAATCTGGGTTCCAGCGTAGGCATTTCCAAGGCGAAAAATCGCGCCGAATTGCTGGAAGCGGTGGCGACGGCGCTTCGCTTCGACCGCAAAGTTATCGTCGAGGAAGCTGTTGACGCCCGCGAAATCGAAGTCGGCGTTTTGGGCAACGAAGATCCGAAAGCTTCCGTGCCGGGTGAAATCAGGCCATCCAGCGATTTTTACGACTACAAGGCCAAGTATATCGACGGAAAATCGGCGATTATCATTCCGGCCGAGCTTACCCTTGAACAGACGGATACACTCCGCAATTTGGCGGTGCGCGCTTTTCGGGCAATTGACGGTTCCGGCTTGTCCCGCGTGGATTTCTTTCTGCGCAAAGCCGACGGAGCATTCCTGATTAACGAGATCAATACGATGCCCGGATTTACTCCCTTCAGCATGTATCCGCTGTTGTGGAAACAATCGGGAATTTCTTATCCGGAGCTGATCGACGAGTTGATTCGGCTGGCGTTGGAACGGTACAATGATAAACAGAAAATCCAATATGGATTCGAAGTTTAAGGAGTGATCAAAATGGGGTTTCAATCGGAATTTAACTCGGTTTGCAAGTTTAAAAACGAACAGGAACTGCATGATTTATTGGAATACGGCAAAACAGCCATGGTCAAACAGCATTTTCGCGTTTACCCCACCGGCGAGCATGTCATCGCCTATACTCCCGACAACAAAGCGATTGCGATCGTGCGAATTACGGCTTCGATCGCCGAAATCAATTTCCAGGGCCAAGAGGTCACCAAGGTGGAAATGGATCTTATCCGCAAGCTGACCGATGAAGAATCGCGCGTGCTGACCTCGTTGGCGGACGAAATGTATTGGTCGAAAAAAGAATGATGTGCGGAAAATGAACTTGATGCGATTATGCGAATAACCAATGGCGAAACGCCATTGGTTATTGCCGCTTGCCGAAAATAGGCGAAACTTGCTTGGCCCGGCTGCGTAAAATTCTATTAATATGATCAGCTTAGCAAGCGTATAAATAGACGAACCGGCTGGAACAAGGAGAGAAGCGCGAATGAAAGAAACGGAAAAATTGGAAATAGAATGCGAGAAAAGTTTTACGGCAGCCGCGGTCAGCACGGCGTCCAAGGCGGGACAGTGGATCAAAAGCAGAATGGGCGGCTTTCTTTCGCTGCAAACGAAAAGGTCGAGCCGCGATTTGGTGACGGAAATTGACAAAGGCGCGGAAGCGATGATCCGCAAATTGCTCTTGACCTATTATCCGGATCATGCGATATGGGGAGAAGAAGGGGCGGATATCGGCGCGGGGCGCGTTGTGCGGACCGCCCGGGAGGCAAAGGAATGCCAATACGTATGGATTGTCGACCCGATCGACGGCACGACCAATTTCGTGCACGGCTTTCCCTTTTTCTCCGTGTCCATCGCCCTTTCGCGATACGGGCAAATCATTGCGGGGGTTGTGTATGATCCGAACCGCGATGAAATGTTTGTTGCCGAAAAAGGACAGGGGGCATATGTCGGCGGGAAAAGGATATCGGTCGCCAAAACGGCAAAATTGTCCGAGAGCCTGTTGGCGACCGGCTTTCCGGCGGATACGGAGCGCGACTTGCCGCTAAACGTGCGGGATATCCAAATGTTAACCCCGAAAGTCCGCAGTATTCGGACGGCGGGCTCCGCCGCCCTGCAACTGGCATATGTTGCGGCGGGCAGGCTGAGCGGCTTTTGGGAGCGGGGGTTGCACGCCTGGGATGTGGCTGCCGGCGTGTTGCTGGTCAGCGAAGCGGGCGGCAACACAAGCGATATTTCCGGCGCCCCGTATGATTTGGCAGTTGGCGACATTGTGGCCACCAACGGCCGGATTCATCAGGAGTTGATTCGGGAATTGCCATCGGCCGGGAGCCCGGCTTAAAATTTTTTGGGGTGATGTTAACCAATGTTTGAAAGTGTTGGCGTTGTTTCGGTTGCTTTGCCCGGCTATTCGGTCGCAACCGATTGGTCGGCTTGCATCGTCGTCGGAACGATGCAGACGAAATGATTTTCCGGCTGCGCAAGCAGCGCCTGCACGCGCTCGGCGGCCTCCTGCTGGCCGGCGTTGCGCAATTCCGCAATATAGGCGCCCAACAGTTCCTGCAGATCTTTTTTGCTGTTTTCGTCAAGCGCGGCGATTTTTACCTTGGCGCCTTTGGCGATGCGGCGCTTAAGGGCCGTTTCGTCGAGCCCCATTTCCGGCTGCAGGCGCTGCAAGACGATGCCGCCGGTCATGCCGGCGCAAATCCAGGGACCCGGATCGCCCAGCACCACGGCGCGTCCGTTGGTCATATATTCAAAGGCAAAGCCTTTCAGATTTGCCCGCGCGGCGATGCAGCCCAATTCGTCTTGCAACGGCGCGGCGATTTCGCCGCCAAAGACAATGTCGGCGCCGGAAAGCCGGATGCAAGCCCGCGAGTCGGCGTTGCCCTGGATGAGGAACAGCCCTTTTTGCGCGCCGTAAGCGAACGATTTTCCGACGGAACCGTTAATGAGCGCCCCGGTTTTGCCGGGCGCTTTCAGCACGGCGATCTTGCCGCCGAACGCCATTTTTCCCACGCCGTCTTCCGCCCCGCCGTGCACGGTAATGTCCACGCCTTTCGCATTGAAGGCTGCCAGGCCGTTGCCGGGAACCGAGCCTTTGTCGAGCAGCAGCGAAACGGTCGGCAGGTCGTTGTACTGGTTGTTAAAACGGTCGCGCACCCGATGGCTGGAAAAACGCGGGCCGATGATCCGGCTTTCGGCGGTGGCTTGCGACCAGGTTTGCGACAATTGTTCGGCGAAGCGAAGCGACTCCGGATACCATTGCGCGGTATCGGCGCCGGAAGCAAGCGCCAGGATGTCGGACGAGGAAATATTGGACGCTGATTTGGCTTCGCCCGAAATAAACTGAAGCGGCGCCGGACGCAGAATATCCTGCAAATCGATTTGCTCGAACGCGGCGACTTGCTTTAGCAGATCGGACCGGCCAACCAGATCCTGCGCCCGTTTAAATCCCAAAC
>DASVDB010000071.1 GCA_036381315.1 Bacilli bacterium
AAAGCGGGCGCAAGTTTCCCCTTGGGTGGTTCCGCGCGCCACACCGCCGGGCCTGACCGGGCCTTACGACCAATAGCGCCGCGGATACGCTCTCCAGAGTTGCGTCGGGGACAGGTCCTTTTGCCTGAGAGATTCACCACACATGAGGCGCCAAAACGTTACGGCTATGGCGCGCGGTTTACTCCTTCGGCGTCATCCCGGGCTTGCCGCGCAAGCCGGACGATCTCTCCCTGATCCGTCATCCGCTTTTTTACGCCAATATTATAACCTTAAACAAGCCGCGCATGCAACATGTGGAAATCCGCCCAGCGGGGCTTATGAAACTCTCAGCTTTCGTTAATACTAAACTTACATTTTAACCATAATCAAGCGGAGGGAAAATCATTGTGATGAAGCTGCCGCCTGCTGCGCGACCGCTGAACGGGCATGTCGATGTTCATTTCGACCGCGCATGGTTTGACGCTTTGCGCGAACGTACGGACAACAACGGCCCATGGGACGATTGGCGGATGTTTCAACTTGCTTACGAAGCGGAGCAGTCGGCGCTCGTGCACCATTTTGACGATTTGCAATGCCTGGCCCATCTTTCGCACATTACCCCGCTGCCGCATCAACTGGACACGGCCAAACAAGTGTTGACCAAAATGCGCGGGCGGGCGATTTTGGCCGACGAGGTAGGCTTGGGCAAAACGATTGAAGCGGGACTCATTTTAAAAGAATACCTCATCCGCGGCCTGGTGAAAAAGGCGCTCATTTTGGTGCCCGCTTCGCTGGTGCTGCAATGGGTAAGGGAGTTGGGCCAAAAATTCGGCATTGCCGCCGTCGCCCAGAAAAAAACGTATATGTGGACGCAGTCCGACATCGTCGTCGCTTCGATGGACACGGCGAAACGCAGTCCGCACAAGGAAATCATCCACGGACTGGAATACGACATGCTCATTATCGACGAGGCGCATAAACTGAAAAACAAAAACACGACCAATTACCGCTTCGTTGAAGGAATCCGCAAAAAATATTGCCTGCTTTTGACCGCCACCCCCGTGCAAAACGACATGGACGAGCTGTTCAACCTGATTACCGTCCTGAAACCGGGGCAATTGGGAGGCAAAGACAAATTTCAGGCGGATTTCGTGCATGACAAACGAATCCCGAAAAACGAACGCCTGCTGCGCGGCGAATTGGCCAAAGTGATGATCCGCAACAATCGCAGCGACAGCAATATCGCCTTCACCCGCCGCTTCGTCAAAAACATCGCGCTTGTGCTGTCGGCGGAAGAACGGCATTTATACGATTCGGTCACGCGTTTTGTCAAGGAGCGTTACGAAGATTCCGGGCGCGATTTCAGCAGCGTCCTGTCGCTCGTCACGCTGCAGCGGGAAGTTTGCAGCAGCCGGGACGCCGTCTTCCTTACGCTCGTGAATCTGTTCAAAAAAACGCCGGAACAATCGCCCATGCGCGCGCGCATCTGGGAATTGGTCAACGCGATCAAGGCGATCAAGGCCAACACGAAATCGGCAAAAGCGCTGGAACTTGTGCAAGAATCGGAAGAAAAAACGATCGTCTTTACCGAATACCGGGCGACGCAGGAACATCTCTTGCAGTTTTTTCGCGAACACAACATTATTTCCGTGCCGTATCGCGGCGGGATGAACCGCGGCAAAAAAGACTGGATGATGGATCTGTTCCGCAACCGCGCCCGCGTGCTGGTCGCTACGGAAGCCGGCGGCGAGGGCATCAATCTGCAATTTTGCCGCCGCATTATCAATTACGATTTGCCATGGAATCCGATGCGGGTGGAACAGCGCATCGGACGGGTGCACCGCCTGGGGCAAACGGAAGACGTGCTGATCTACAATTTGTGTACGGTCGGCACCATCGAAGAACATATCCTGCGGCTTTTGCACGAGAAAATCAATATGTTCGAGATGGTCATCGGCGGCCTGGACGCCATTCTGGAGCGCTTCGAGCAAGGCGATTCGCTGGAAATGCGGCTTACGAAGCTGCTCCTGGAAGCAAAATCGGATGAGGAAATCCGCGCCCGGATTGACGAAATCGGCGGCGATTGGGCCGCCTTGCAGGCGAAACTGGCGGCGGAACGGCAGGCGCTGTCGGAGATGCAATCGGCAGCCGGCGACCGAAATCATTCATGAGAGGCGATAGGCAATGAATGAAATGCGCGTAAAAGAGTTTGCGGCCGAATATTTGCAGGCGACCGGCAGCCGGATTATCGAGATGGGACGGCGGCATATTCTCGTCAAGCTGTCGCCGGAAGCGGACAAGCAATTGACCAATCGGCCGTTTTACTGGGGATTCGTCGAGCGAACCGGCGTGGAACCGGAAACGATGACGTTTCTGTTCCAATTCGGCCCGACGGATGAAGCCGCGCCGGTAAAAACGCAACTGCCGGGCAGGGTCGTTTCCGAGCGCATTACGTTTGGCAGCCGCAGGCTGGAGGATATTTTCAAGGCATGCAAAGCAAAGGGCAAATTCGTCAACCTGTTTGAACAACCGGCGGAAGGCGCGAGGATTTCGGGGCGGTCGTCCACTTGCACAACCTGGTTCGCGGTCAATTACAAAATCGAGTTTGCCTGCGATATGAAACGGGATGAACTGCATTCCCTGGGCATCAGCTTATCCACCGGCGAAATTGTGGAGAACTTTTACCCGATTATCTGTAACAGACAGCTTTCCCCGAAATTGCCCGCTTACACGCAATTAAAAGAAACGATCTCTTTAACGACCGCGCTCATCCATCTGGAACGCCATCTGGAGAACAAGTTGAAAACATACGACACGGCATGGGCGGAAGAAGCCAAAATGAGGCTTGCCGAAGAGCTGGATCGGGTCAGCGGATATTACGAGCCGATGCTGGCCTCAGCCGGCAAGGAGGAGCAGGCGGAAATCCGAACAAAATTCCAAAGCCGCATAGCGGAAATTAATTGGCACTACTCGCCGCGCATATTGGTTAATGCCGTCAATTGCGGTTTGTTTCATCTCCTGCGCGAACCTGTTGGCAAAACATGACCGAATCCATTCCGATCGGACAAAAATAGATGCGGCCGCGCGGACAGGTTCCAACATACTTTTCACGCGCGATTTTTTATACTGAAACAGGTATACAAGCCCGCTCACGGAAAGGTTGCCTGCACATGTGGAGGAAAAACATGCTTGCCCCGCTGTTTGCCGTAATTTTTGCGGCATCGCTTTTTTCGGCGGCGCAAACCGCCGCGCAAGCGGATTATGCGGAGACGGCGAAGCAGCCATTCGCGCTGAATGATGCCGTTTCGCGCATAATATCCGAATTGGCGGAGCAAAAAGAATTTGCGGCCTGGAAAAAAGCCGCGCGGACGATTTACCCTTTGGGCGCCGGATTGCACGGTTGGGTTGTGCTGGTGCAAGCGGATGGCAAAGCGGCGGGGTATCTCGTCATCACGGCGTCGCCCGCTGACGAACGGCATTTTATTTTGTCCGAATACGGTTTCGGGGAGTTTCCGCTGTACAGCAAAGCTACCCTTTACCGGGCATTGCGCGACGGTGAACTGCTGCCGCCGCAGGAAAGCGCCGCGGAGTTTCGCGAAGATATCTCCTTTGCCGCGACAAGCGTGTATCCCAATGCGCTGCATGCGGTATGGCGCGTATCCTTCCGCGCACGGCATACAGGCGGCGAAACCGTCTACGTTGACGCAAAAACGGGGGAAATATACCCGCAGGAGGCGGAGGCGGTCGAGAAACTGGCGAACAAAGAAAGCAAGCCGCCCGGCGTGCCGGTCGCGGCGAAATTCGTCCAAGCCGTCAGCTTGCCGGAATTTGACCCGTACGAAAACATCGGTTGGGTCGTTGACGAGCCGGCCAACATTGCGAGCATGCGGGATTTGCTTGAGATGCTGCAAAGCAAGCAAAAGCTGACCTATGTCGCCAAGCTGTTTCAGGAAGAAGTCGTCATGCCGTACGCCGTCACCGGGTACCATACGTGGGACGAAGGCGAGGCGTTTATCCGGCTCGATCAGGACGGCCCCAGGTACATTCCGTTTTCCGTTCTGGCCCGCTGGGGAAAATTTTACGAAACAGCCGAACGTTCAATCGAAACGTTTGCGCCGCCTAAGCCGCCCGGTCCAGACGGACAAAGTGACCGGAAGCAAGCCGAACCAGTTTAGCGACCATTTCCCGCGCGCTTTGCGGCGTTCGATTTTTTGCGCGCGGCGTTTCTCCTTCGGCGTCTCCAGAAAGTGGACAAATTGTTCCGCCAAATATTTTACCAACTCTTCGCTGTCGTATTTGCCCATATGCCATAACCTCCGCAAACAGTCCTTCATAAGTCAGTTTTTCCGAAAAAAAGCGCCGATAATCATTGCCAGGCAACATTATCGGCGCTGTCGCGAATTGGGCTTGTCAAATCTTTTCCGGGGTTTCAAGACCAATCAGATTTAATCCCGTCTTCAATACGGTTTGCACCGCTTTTACCAAAGCCAGACGGGCCGTTCTGACCGGCTGGTCGGCCAAGAGAATCGGGCGCTCATGATAAAACCGGTTGAAGCTTTGCGACAAATCGATCAGATAGCGGCTGATTACGGACGGTTCATATTTGCGCATCGCCATTTCCACCCGTTCGGGGAACAAATAAAGTTCTTTCAAAACCCGCTGCGCTTCCGCATCCTGCAACTGTTCCACAGCGATGGCCTCATGCGCAATCACCAATTCCCCGTCGCTTTCCGCTTTGCGCAACACGCTGCACGCCCTGGCGTGCGTATACTGGACGTATGGGCCGGTTTCCCCGTCAAAGTTGAGGGCCTCATCCCAGGAAAAGGCTATATCCTTGATCCGGTTCATGCTGAGGTCGTTAAAAATTACCGCGCCGACGCCCACCTGGCGGGCAACTTCATCTTTATTGGGCAAATGCGGATTTTTGCTTTCAATAATTTCCCGCGTTTTGGCGATCGCCTGTTTCAGCAGATCCTCCAACATCACCACATTGCCTTTGCGCGTCGCCAAACGCACACCCTCGAGGCTGACCCTGCCGAACGCAACGTGCACAAGCTTGTCCGCCCACGGGTAGCCCATCAACTCCACAATTTTGAACCATTGCTGAAAATGCAAATTTTGCGCATAATCCGTTACATAAATGCATTGGTCGAAATCGTACGTTTGTTTGCGATAAATGGCCGCCGCGACGTCGCGCGTGTGGTACAGCGAACCGCCGTCTTTCTTCAGCATCAGCGCGGGCGGCATGCCGTAATCGTCCAGGCGGACAAGCATCGCGCCCTGATCCTCTTCAAGCAGCCCTTTTTCCGCCAATTCGGCGATAACCGTATCCATCTTGTCATTGTAGAAGCTTTCGCCCGCGTAAGAGTCGAAAGTGACACCCAAGAGATCATAAATTTTGCCGAATTCCCGCATGCTGATATCGATAAACCAGCGCCACAGCTTGAGCGCCCGCTCGTCATTTTTCTCGAGCCGAACGAACCATTCGCGCGCCTCATCCTCGAGCGACGGGTCTTTTTCCGCTTCATCATGGAATTTGACATATAAACGCAACAGCTCGCCGACGCCTTCCGCCTTCACTTGCGCTTCGCTGCCCCAACGCATGTAGGCGACGATGAGCTTGCCGAATTGGGTGCCCCAATCGCCAAGATGATTGACGCCCGTTACCTTGTAACCGGAAAAACGGAAAATGTTGGCCAGGGCGTTGCCGATAACGGTGGAACGCAAGTGTCCGATATGAAACGGCTTGGCGATATTGGGCGACGAATAGTCGATCACGACGTTTTTGCCCCGCCCGAGTTCATTCGAACCGTACGGCTTTTTGCCGAACAGGACGTCCTGCAACACCGCTTTCGCAAACCGGCCTTTGTCAAAATAAAAATTCAGGTAGCCGGACACGGCCTCCGTTCGCGCGATCAAGCCGCCGGTTGCAATTACCTGCCGCAATTGCTCGGCAATCGCCTGCGGCGCCTTGCGCATCGTTTTGCTCAATTTGAAGCACGGCAAGGACAAATCGCCCATTTGCGGGTCAGGCGGGTATTCGAGCAGGTCCATCACGGCTTGCTCTTTTATTTCGCCGCCGATTGCAGGCATAAGCAATTCGGCTATGTATTGTTTGACATTCGCGTTCGACATTTGCTTTCTCCCTTCAGCGCATCGAAACCATACGTGCAACAAAGCACTCCGCCGGCGGAGTGCTTGCTGGAAGTGTTCGTTGTTAAAATGCTGATGCGGTCGAGAGGACTCGAACCTCCACGGATTTTACCCCACTAGAACCTGAATCTAGCGCGTCTGCCAATTCCGCCACGACCGCACGCTGGTTGACATCGCCCTCATTGACGACAAAAAGTATATTAACACAGCGCAAGTTGCGAAGTCAAGCAGGAAATTTGCAGAACGGATTAAGGTTCCGCAGGCAAAAACGTATAGTCTCTGGACAATCTGACAACCCTGCCGGATTGTTTGCGAATCAGCACGATCTTATCATCCCAGGCCACCACAATGCCATATACATCGTTAGCCGGATCACTGTCGCGGCAAACGCGAATGTTCGTCCCCAACACTCTGTATTCATCCAATTGTTCTTCGGATATCATATCGATTCATCCCTTGCGCGGCAAAAGCTTGCCATAGTTCAGTTCGCGGATTGCTCCTCGTGCTCTTTGGAACCGTTGGCTTCGTACCACTCGTCCAACACTTTGCTGGACATGACGCGGCTAGCCACATATTCCGCCTGACGAGCGGAAAACAGCGTTTGCCATTCGATCGCGAGTTCGTCGCAAAGCTGCACGATGGTAAGCAATTCAGACCATGCAACATAACGCTTATACCAAAAAAACTGCGGGTGTTCGATCATATAAGGATACAGGTCGTCAAACTCCGTATGTTTGCAATCAAGCGCACGCTCGAAATGAGTCTTGGCCGCCGACAATTTATCCAACAAAAACTGCTCCGACAACTGCTTTCTCTCCATTGCTCTGGCCTCCCCTCTTCATAGTGACATTATAAAGGAAAATCCAAAGCGATGGAAGATAAAGAGCGCATGCAAATCTTTCAACTTTCAACTTTCCACGAAACGAATGGCGCCGTTCTCCAACGAAGCGATCTGCACCAGTGATTCCACGCGCACGCCGCTCTCCCTGATGAACCTTGCTCCAGCCTGAAATGTTTTTTCCACGGCAATTCCCACGCCGACCAAATGCGCCCCGGATTTTTCCACGATGCGCAACAAGCCCCTTGCCGCGTCTCCGTTGGCGATGATATCGTCGATCAGCAAAATGCGATCGGCAGGGCCGATAAATTTTTGGGAAACGACAATATCCGTAACAATGCCTTTCGTAAAGGATGGAACACGTTCGCAATAGACGTCTTCGTCCGTGACGATCGTTTTTTTTCTGCGCGCGAATACAAGCGGCACGTTAAGATAATAGGCCGCGGCAAAAGCGGGCGGAATGCCGGACGACTCCATCGTCAGCACTTTGTTGATCGACTCCCCGGCAAACCGCTTCGCCAATTCCTTTCCCATTTCCATAATCAACACGGGGTCCACCTGATGATTCAAGATCGAATCAAGTCTCAGCACATCCGCGCCGACAATTTCCGCCTGCCGCAAAATTTGCTGTTTCAACATTTCCATATGCCGATCCCCGCCTTCAATCACTTTGCAAATAAACGTATCACAACAAGCCGAATGCTTTCAAGCAATATTTCGACACCATGGTTATCCGCGAAAATCGGCGGGGGTGGTACCTGTATAACTTTTGAATATTTTGATGAAATAACTGGGATGCTCGTAACCAAGCATTTCGGAAATGCTGCCGATCGATGACGCCGTATGGGCAAGCAGTTCTTTGGCTTTTTCCATTTTCAGGCGGGTGACATATTCAATAAAGTTCACGCCAGTTTCCTTTTTAAACAGACGGCTGAAATAACTCGGGTTTAAAAACAAATGATCGGCGATTTCATCCAGACTGATGCGTTTATCAAGATGGAGCGCGACGTATTGGCACGCTTTTTGCACCTCGGGATGCATGCCGGCTTCCGTTTCCGCGCCGGGCGGCGTAGCAAGCATACGCACCTGTTGCATAAGCAAAAGCTTCAATTGTTCAAAAGAATCCGCATCCCCTATCTCGTCCAACAGCGTGTCCTTCATGAAACCCGGCCGAATCACGTTCATCGATTGCAGCTTTAACCTTTGGCCGATCAAAAGCTTGAACAGCCAATCTTTAACGACCGGAGGAGCGTATTTTCGGTCTTCAATCAGCTTTAACCAACGTTTGGCAAAGACCGAATCGGCAAAATCCCGACCGCTCAGAATCAGTTCGCGCAAGTCCGCCCCCGCTTCCGCAAAGTATGCGAACAAATCGTCGGAAGGTTTGCTGAACACGCTTTTTTTGGCGATGCCGCCTTGCGGCAAATAAAACCGCTGATAACCGCTATCCACCAGTTGATGCAGCCTAATTTTCAATTGTTCCGGAGCGGTTGCGCCTTCATCCATGATAAAAGAAAAATCAAGCTTTAATATTTTCTTCATCGCCGATTGGATCTTTTTGAGCGTAGCCGCCACCTGGTCGTAAATGTTCATTTTGAGCGTCGGGCGGTAGCAAAAGAAAAGCAACGTTTCTTTCGCTCCGTATCCGATGTTGATCACACGGATATGCTCGTCTTGAAGAACTTCTTCCAACACATTGGAGACGGCAAAGCGCAACGTTTGCTCGGAAAAAAAGCGTTTTTTGGCTTGCGGATAGCCATCCAGATACGCGGCGACAGGCAAGCAGGCTTCTCCTTCAAGCAACAGACCGAAGCTGTTGAGTTCATGTAACGATTGGGCGAGCGAAAGCATGGGATGATAAATGAAGCTCTTCAACCATTTCTCCTTGCGCAGCTCATCCGTTTCGTTTACAAGCTGCTGCAATTTGTTTTGCCGCCGCAGTGCCGTTTTTTCCTCTTGCAGGCTTGAGGCAAACCGGGCAAGCAACCGCTCCAATTCGCGCGGATTAAAAGTATCCTTAAGCAGATAATCCTGCACGTTCAGCCGCAAAGCTTGCTGCGCATAATGGAATTCATCATGGCAAGAAAGGATCGCCACGCGCAGTTTGTCATTTTTTGCTTTCAAGCGGCTGATCAGTTCCAGACCGTCCATCTTCGGCATGCCGATGTCGGTGATCAGAATGTCCGGCATCTCCTTTTGCGCCTGTTCCCATGCGCTTAAGCCATCCTCATACGTTCCCAACAAGCGCAGATCCAGCCCGTTCCAATCCACTGTCTCGGAAAGCAATTCAAGTACCGGGTAATCATCATCAGCTACCATCACGCTGTACATGTTCCGCTTCCTCCTTAAACGGTATCGACATCCTAATGCAAGTGCCTTGCCCGGGCTTGCTCATAATTTCCATGTGAAACCGTTCCCCGAATGTCATTTTCATTCGTTCGTACACATTGGCGAGGCCGATGCCGGAAAAATAGCTTGCCTGAACTTCGCCAGGTTCGGCTTGCGCGGCAACGCTTTGTCGCAACTTTTCCACCTGTGGTGGCGACATGCCCGCGCCGTTATCGCTAATGCTCAGCAACAATGTGCCGCCGTTCACTTTTGCCGCAATTGTGATGGAGCCGCTGCCGCGCTCCAAACCGTGAATCATCGCGTTTTCGATAATCGGCTGCAGGCAAAGCCGCGGCACTTCGATCATGAGCGCTTCCGGCGAAACGGCAACGTTCAGTTTGACCTGTTCGCGATGACGCATGTTCATCAGCTTCGTAAAGTCGCTGATCAAGGCGATTTCTTCATGCAGCGGGATCAAATCGTCGGTGGACCCGACGGTCATGCGCAACAACTTGGAAAGCGACTGGATCATTTCGGCGCTTTCCTGATCGCCTTTAAGCATGACTTTCATTCTGATGGAATTCAGCACATTAAACAGAAAGTGCGGTTTGATTTGCGCCTGCAGCATGGCCAATTCGGCTTTGCGCTTGCGGTTGTGGGTAATGGATACTTCATGTATCATTTCTTTTACTTTCTCCAGCATTTGGTCAAACGAATAACCGAGACGGCCAATTTCATCCTGGCCTCTCACCCCGGAACGGACGGAAAGGTTGCCCAATTGCACCATGGCGGCCGTTCTTCCCAGTTTTATCAGAGGCCGGGTAAACCGGCGCAGCAACAATAAAAGCAAGATGAGAAACGCGGAAAATGAAACCAGCTGCAAAAGAAAAACCCGATTAAAGATCGGTTGAATATTCGCGATTGCATCTTTGTACAATTGCATGGAAACAAAATGCCATCCGGTCATCGGCAGCGGTTGTTGCGTAATCAAATATTGCTTGCCCGCGATCGTGACGATTTCGGAAGAAAGACCGGAAGCGCCCACTTCCGGATACGGAAACAATTTGCCGATCATCGCCGGATTTTTGCTCGATATGACACGGTTGGCGTCATCCAGAATCATGACCTCGCCGACTTGCTTGTTGCGATAAAATACGCGGCTTAAGCGGTCTTCAAAGAAGGTCACGATCACATATCCGTAGATGTTGGTGCCTTGCCCGCTAAGCGTTTGCGCCACGGAAATCTGGTAAGGGTGGTTTTTCTTTACTTGCCTGAACACCGTGGGCGACGAAGCAACCCAGTAGGACTGCAGTCCCCGCTGCTTTTTCAGTTCAGGAAACCACGGCTCCCTGGCAAAATCCAGCGGATTAAAATCATCGGTCGAATAAGTCATAAAATAATCGCCGTTTGTCAAAAGCACGGTTACGTAGCAATTGTCCGACTCCAGGCCGCTGTCGTAACTGACGCCTCTTACCGTTGCCAAAGTATCCAATTGTTCCCTGATTCGCTGGTCCTTTAAAAAGCGCTCGTAAATGTCGTCTGTACCCCCGCCCGGCGGTTCGGTAACCAATTCCTTGAAATAAGTGCTCATATCCGAATTTTTCTGCACGTAATTGGCAATCGAAAGCATCGACTTCAACTGATTGGTCACATATTGGTCGACCAACTGCAGCGATTCTTGCGAA
>DASVDB010000072.1 GCA_036381315.1 Bacilli bacterium
GAAGCCATTATGACGATAGTCGGCCAGGACCCGACCGACCGCGATTCTCCGCTATATAAAAAATATTGCCGCGACCTGGGCTACCGCATGACGATGGACGCCGCCCTGGACAATATCGCATTGGGATGCGACGCAATTGTCGTCGGCCCGTTCACCCGCGAGGCGGAAAACCCCGCGTGGCTGGGCAAGGAATTGGCGCGAATTGAAGCCGCAGAAACCGCTATGGACGCTATCGCCGTAAAGGCGCTCTATGTTTATCTGCCCGAAGAAGAGGCGTATCGGCAACGGCTGCTGAATCGCAACTCGGCGCTCGACCGCTGGAAACTTAAGCATTGGGACGAGTTCCGAAAGTCGCTTAAAACGCGGGAGGTGCGTTGGCCGTTGCCTGAGGAATCGATTCTATATCTGGACAATTCGGGACCGTCTACGGAAGAAAAGCTTGCTCTTGTCGAGCAATTTGTGGATGCGTGAAGGTCGTTTGGCCGGCGGGCAAATCAACCGGAACATGCTTAAAAGAAGCGGATGCCTTGTCTCATTCATATTTTATGGACATACATTGTTAGGAGGTGGAAACCACAAAAACAATAAAGAGGAGCAGGAAACCCGGCTATGGGAAAATACAGCTTGTACAGATTGTTTAACCAGGTGAAGGAAATACGCCCCTATTTGCCCAGCACGTCCATTTGCACATTGTTTACGTTGGCGATCTATTTGCACAACTTCAGGGAAGTATATATCAAGCCTGCCGGCGGCGGGCAGGGACGCGGCGTGACCAAAGCGTGGCGGACGAACGGCCGTTATTATTATGTGCGGGAAAAAGGGGATCCGGTTCGTTGCGACACGGTTGCGGAAATGTTCCGGAAACTTGGCCTGGCGCGGAAGAAACCGCATATTGTGCAAAGAGGCATCCAGCTTGCCAGAGTGAATGGCCGCCCCTTCGACGTGCGCGTCATGATGATGCGCGACAGGGCGAAACGATGGACGTATGTCGGCATGCTGGCAAAAGTGGCGGGGAGAAAGAGCGTTATCACCAATGTGGCGAGAGGAGGGGGCTATGTGCTGCCCATCGATGCCGCATTACGGCAGTCGTTGGGACTGACCGGGGAAAGAGCCGAACAGAAAAAGCAGGAAATGATCCGCCTGGCCCAAGCCTGCAACCGGGCTTACAGCCGGGTTCGCTACGATTGGCAAATCGGCTATGATCTGGCCATCGACCGCAACGGGAAAGTATGGTTTATTGAAACGAATCCGACCATTCCCGCGCATGGTTTGTTTCGAAAACTGCCAGACCAGACGATGTATCGCCGCATCAAAGAACTGGCCGCATTTCATTTGAAGCGCAAATGATTTCGCTGTAAAATGAAGGGGGAATGTACTGCCGTAAAAAGCGGCAAGGAAGGATTGATTTATGATGCAAACAGTCGTTGTCAGCAAGAGTCAATTAAATCCGGTCAAGCTTCCGGGAATGGGGCGAAGTATCGAACTAAACGAACTGAGCGGCATAAAAAACATCGAAATTCGCCAGGCGTTTTCCCGCGGGGCCTTGCAGGTGGAATTTGAGGAGGAGCCGGGCGTGTATCATCGCGTTGTCAATGTGTGGCCCGACCCGCATACGACGACGCGCCTGACTATCTTCATCGACTGAGCATGCCGGTTCGGCGTTAAAATATAGCTTTCGGAAAAATTAGTTGGATTTTGTACAACTAATCGCTATCAAAACTCGGGAAAAGCGGTAAATTTTCCTGAATTAGTTGGATGAAATCCATTTAGTGAAATAAAATGAGGGCAAATAAAAGAAAATAGTTGGATGAAATCCAATTAATCTGCTGGCAGGACCTTCAACCGGTGCCCGTAACCGGAAAAAGCAAGCTTACTGCAGGCGGATCCACGGTTTCTTTGAGACTTTGCCTACATGTTGATCCGGCCCATGAAGCCGGATTTTTATATGACTTTTTCTTTAATTTTGCAGGTAGGATAATGGCCGCACCTATTGTACACTGATTGCGTTTTAAATGGACGTTGCAAAGGAGAGGTACTATGGGCGAGGCGCAATTAACCTATCCGTTCCTAAATCCCGAATTGCCGCTTGACGAAAGGGTGGACGATCTTTTGTCCCGCTTGACGCTGGCGGAGAAAATCGGGCTCATGCCGACCGCGCAGGCGGCGGTGGAGCGTTTGGGCATCAAGGAATATGCGGTGGGCGGAGAAGCCGCGCACGGCGTGGTGGCGAGAATCGGGCACGCGACCTTATTCCCGCAGCCGATCGGACTGGGCTGTACATGGGACCCGGAACTCATGCGGCAAATCGGCGCATGCATCGGAGATGAGGCGAGAGCTTACTACAAGAAACGCAAGGAAACGGGCGGGCTCTGTTTATGGGCGCCGACTGTCGATATGGAGCGGGATCCGCGCTGGGGCAGGACGGAAGAGGCCTACGGGGAAGACCCGTGCTTGACGGGAGCCATGGCCACGGCGTTGGTGCAAGGCATGCAGGGGGATCATCCGTTTTATATCAAAATGTCCGCCGCGCTGAAACATTTTTACGCCAACAACAATGAACAAAACCGGATAAACTGCTCGGCGGTCATCGATCCCCGCAACAAGCGGGAATATTATTTGAACGCCTTTCGCAAAGCGGTAACGGACGGGCGCGTGCATTCTCTCATGACGGCCTATAACGAAGTAAACGGGACGCCCATGATCGTACACCCGGATGTGCGAAGCGTGCTGAAAGAGGAATGGCGCATGGACGGCTTCATCGTATGTGACGCTTGCGATTTGTCGCAAACGGTGACGGACCACAAGTATTTTGCGACGCACGCCGAGACGGTCGCCGCGGCGCTGAAAGCGGGCGTCGACTGCTTTACCGATGATCCCGATCTGGTCAAAACCGCCATAAAAGAAGCATTGGAACGAAAGCTGATCACCGAAGCGGATCTGGATCGCGCGCTGCGCAATATGCTGCGTATCCGCTTCCGGTTCGGGCAGTTTGATCCGGACGAGTTAAATCCGTATGCGCAAATTCCCGAAACAATACTGTACAACCCCGAGCACCGCAAGCTGGCGCTAAAAGCCGCGCAAGAGTCGATCGTCCTGTTGAAAAACGCCGCGCAGACGCTGCCGCTGTCAAAAGACAAACTGCGCAGCGTGGCGGTTATTGGGCCGCTTGCCGACGCGGTGTACCGGGATTGGTATGCCGGGACGCCCGCTTACCGGATCAGTCCGCTGCAGGGAATCGTGGAAAAACTGCCGGGGGTGCGGGTCGATTACCATGACGCGTGCGACCTGGTCGCGTTCAAATGCGCCGAAAACGGCCGCTATATCGGGCCCGGCGGGTGGGACAACAACGATCTGGTGCTGCGCGGCGAGCAACAAGGCAGTTTCGAAACGTTCGCGCAGACGGACTGGGGTTGGGGCAGTTTAACGTTCAAATCGCTTGTAAACGGCAAATATATGACGACCGACGATGAACGGGTAACCGTATCAGCCGATGATATATGGGGCTGGTATGTGCGGGAAGTTTTTCACTTTGCGCCGCAGTCCGCAAACGGCGCGGGCGCGCTCACGACCTGGAACGGCAAAGCGGTCGCGCTTCCCGATGCGGAGATGGAAACGCTGCGGGCAGTAAAGCAGGATACGGCGGAAAACAAAACAAAGTTTATGAAGGAAATGATTGCGGACGGCGCGGCAGCGGCAGCCGAAGCGGCCAAAGCGGCGGACGCGGCGATTGTGTTTGTCGGCAATCATCCGCTCATTAACGGCAAAGAGGATTACGACCGCCGGGATATTGCCCTCCCGCCCGCGCAGGAGCACTTGATCCGGGAAGTATATAAGGCCAATCCGCGGACGATCGTCGTTATTGTCGGCAGCTATCCGTTCGCGCTGAATGGGATCGAGGAGCATGTCCCGGCCATTGTGTATACTTCGCATGGCGGACAGGAGCTGGGCCATGCGATAGCCGACGTGTTGTTCGGCGATGTGAGCCCGGCGGGGCGCCTGAATATGACGTGGTATCGTTCGCTTGCGCAGCTACCCGATATGATGGATTACGACATAATCAAAGGCGGGCGGACGTATCAATATTTTGCCGGAAATCCGCTGTACCCGTTTGGGCACGGCCTAACCTATGCGGAATTTCGGTATGACGGCCTTGCCTTTACGGCTGACCGCGTTCATGCAGACGGTCACGTGGAACTTCGATTTACGGTGGAAAACGTCGGACAAATGGCGAGCGATGAAGTTGTCCAGTTGTACGTCCGCGCGGAGAAATCCCGCGTGAAGCGGCCGCTCAAACAGTTGCAAAGTTTCCGCCGGATTCATCTTGCGCCCGGGGAAAGGATGACCGTAACGTTTGCGGTGCCCGCGTCCGATTTGGCGTTCTGGGATGTAACCAGGGAACGGTATTGCGTCGAATCCGGGTTGTATACGTTTATGGTCGGATCTTCATCCGCCGACATCCGCTTGTCCGGCAGCGTCGAGATCATCGGTGAGACAATCCCGCCGCGGAATCTTTTTACGACTACGCGTGCGGAAAATTATGACGATTACCAAGGCGTTTTGCTGGATGAGTGCAAGGCAGGCGGCACCTGCGTCCGCTGCCGCGACGAAAGCGCCGAAGGCTGGCTGTTGTTTGCCGACGCCCTGTTGGAGCGGGAAGCCAAATTTTTTGAATGCGGCGCATGCGGCGGTTTGGCGGGCGGAATGATCGAGGTGCTGTATGATGATCCGGAGGCAGAGCCGGCCGGCGTATGGCGGATCGCAGCGGCAGGGAGCAGGCAGGCCTGGAGTACAGCCCGCTTCCCGCTTGCCGGCGCCACGGGCGTCCGCAATGTTTACGTAAGGCTCAGCGGAGACGTTGGCCTAAGCTGGTTCAGACTAAGGGAATCATAAGTTCCCCTAAGATCATAAAGTTTTGCAAGCGCATTCAAAAAACGGATGTGGTGAAACGGATGATGGCCTTGTTGGTGCGGTGGTCCAACGATATGAAAATCCGCAACAAGCTGTTTATCTCCTTTGTTCTGGTTGTCCTGGTGCCGGTTTCGATCGTGGGCGTCTTTTTGACCGTCAAGCTGCGCGAGATGGCGCTGAACGATGCGATCACGCAGGCGTCCAACAACGTGGAGCGAATCTCCAAACGGACGGCGCAAATCATCAATGTGTCATCCGATATTTCCTATCAGTTGTTATCCGACAGCAGGCTTGGCGCCGTGGTCAATACCAGGTACCAAACGATCTACGATGTTGTTTTGGCTTACCACAATTATCCGGCTTTTCGCGAATACATCCGGCTGTATAAAGAAATCGGCAACATCCGGTTTTACTTTGACAATCCGACGCTGCTCGACAACTGGGAGTTTTTCCAGCCTACCAAATCCATTGTAAAAACGGCCTGGTATCAAAAGGCGCTGAAAAGCAAAGGGCTGATCAGTTGGGATTATATCGAGGATGAACGGGATCACCGCAAGCATTTGAGCCTGATTCGGCGCATCGACTTTTTCAACGACCGATCCAATGGAGTGCTGGTGATCAACGTGAACGACCAGTATTTGAACGAGGCGATCGGGCAGGAACCTTTTGCGACGATGATCGTGTCGGACGGCGGTTATGTAGTGGCTTCCAGTAAACCCGGCATTGTGGGCAAGACGTTGGCTGAACTGCATTTTGACCAGCCGATAATGACGAAGGAAAAAGGAATTTTCGATGCCGTTGTCAACGGCGAATCGTCAAAGGTGTTCATCGAGCGTCTGATGCCCGACGGCAGTCTGAACGGATTGCGGATAATTTCCGTGCTTTCGGTTGGGGATATCGTCAAAAATGTCAACAGGATCAGCATCCTTTCCTTGTCGGTCATCTTCATCAGCCTGTTTGTCGCGCTTATTTTGATCTATGGCTTGTCCGGGTTGTTGTCGCGCAGGTTGCTGCACTTGAGCAAGCATATTTCCAGAGTTTCGGCGGGAAATTTCGATTCCCCGATCAAAATCGACGGCAAGGATGAAATCGGGCAACTGTCGCGGCAATACAATTCGATGCTGATCAATATCAAGCAGTTGATGAACGAAGTGGAACAGTCGCAAAAACAGAAAAATTCGCTGGAATTAAAACAAAATGAAATCAAGTTCAAGATGATGGCGAGCCAGATCAATCCGCATTTTTTGTTCAACGCGTTGGAATCGATACGCATGAAAGCGCATTTGAAGGGAGAAAAAGAAATCGCGGAAGTGGTGAAATTGTTGGGCCGCATGATGCGCAAAAATCTGGATGTGGCCAATGAAAAGATCACGCTGCAAAGTGAAATCGAAATGGTGCGCTGTTATTTGGAAATTCAGAAATTCCGCTATGAAGAGCGGCTTGGATACGAACTTGATGTGGCGCCTGAAACGTTAAAAATCCGGATACCGCCGCTGATCATTCAGCCGTTGGTGGAAAATGCGGTGCTGCACGGGCTGGAAGGAGTCGAGTCAGGCGGCAAAGTGAACGTCTGCGCGGAAATTGCCGGCAATAAACTGAAAGTGTGTGTCGCCGATAACGGCGCGGGGATGAGCCGGCAAAAGATCCGCGGCATTTATCGGTCGTTTGCCGAAGACGACCGGAACAGCCGGATCGGTTTGCGCAACGTGCATGAACGCTTGCTCCTGGTTTACGGCGAAGGGCACGGCCTGCGCATTCGCAGCAAGCCCGGAGTCGGCACGGAAATACGCTTCACAATCCCGATCGAGGAGGAATCCGGATGTATAAAGTGATGATAGTCGACGATGAGCCGGTGATTCGGGAAGGATTAAAGACGATCGTTCCGTGGGATGAGTACGGTTTTCAAGTGGCGGCTACGGCGGCCAACGGCAGGGAAGCGCTGCAAAAATTTAAAAGCGGCGCGCTGGATTTGCTCGTCATCGATATCCGCATGCCGGGCATGGACGGGCTGCAGTTGCTGGAAGCGGTCCGCAAGGAAAGCACAGCCGTACATGTCCTGATATTGAGCGGATATGCCGATTTCGCCTACGCGCAAAAGGCGATTGCCGCCAAAGTCGATGGGTACATCCTGAAACCCGTGGAGGAGACGGAAATTACGCAAGCGTTGCTGAACGTTAAAAAGCTGCTGGATCAAGAGGCCGCCGCGGCGAGAATGCGCGAGAGAGCGGGCTGGAACCGGGAATTGTTTCTCCGTTCGCTCCTTACGGGCGAAAATCCGGCAAGCGGCGAGGAAATCGGGGCGATTGCCGAGCAATATGATTTGCGCTGGAAACAGTACCGGATCGTGCTGCTCGCCTGCGAAGAAAATACGCCTGCGGATGCGGATGCGGGCAGCGGCTTGATGACGGGCATCAACGAACTGGTTGGAGCAAACGGCGTCGCGTTTCGCGCCGCCCCCTATATCGGATTGCTGCTGAAGGACGACTTGCGGACCGAACTGTCGCGGAAAAATTTGTACGATCGGTTGGCGGCGGCGATGCAAGAGGCTGGCTGCGAATTCGTGTGCGCCGCCGGACCCGGCGTCGGTTCGCTTGCGGAAATTGCGGACGCCGCGAAGGTGGCCGAAAGTTTGCTGGCGCGCCGATTTTTTTACCGCACCGACCGCTTGTTGACTGAGCGCGATTTGCTGCCGCCGGAGCAGCCGGAAGCCACTGCGCAACCGCTTAAGATCGAGCAGGCGGTGGACAAATTCGCTTTTGCGCTCGAAATCGGCAGCGCGGAATCCGCGCAAAGCCTTGTTGCGCAGTGGTTGGGCCAGTTGGCTGCAAACGGCGAAAGCGAGCAGCAAATCAAAACAGCCATGGTGCAGATCGTAACCCGTGCGCTGGAGAAATTGGCTTCGGCTTATCCGGACGCCCAATTGGCCAAGCAGCGGCTTTCCACGGAGTTGATGGAAGTATACAGGTGCAAAAATATTTATGCCGTTGAGCATTTTATCGCCGTTTTGGCCAAGAAAGCGATCGGGCAGATCACATCCGGCAGCACGGGCTCCTTGTTGAAAAGAATGGTCGACCTGATTCACCGCAATTATCACGAGAATTTAAGGCTGGAAACGCTGGCTGAAGTTTTCAATTACAACAGCGCATATTTGGGGAAGCTTTTCAAAAACCACACCGGCGAATACTTCAATACGTTTCTTGACAAAGTGCGGATTGAACAAGCGAAAAAGCTGCTGGAGCAAGGTTACAAAGTTTATCAGGTGGCCGAATTGGTCGGCTACGCCAACGCCGATTATTTTCACAGCAAGTTTCGCAAGTATGTGGGGGTATCTCCCACGGCATACCGGAAAAAGGAATAATTTTTGCATGATTTTTGCTCCAATCTTTCGGGTATTTGCCGCCCGCAAAATTTAATATGATGAATTTAACAGCGAAGGAGGTCGCGGTATGGATGCGGCGACGGCAAAACAAACGCTTCAGCCGAGCCGTAAAGTTCGGCGGTTTTGGCGCATTGCCTTTCAGCAAAAATATTTATATTTGATGTCCTTGCCTTTTGTCGCCTGGGTGTTTGTGTTCAGTTACCTCCCGCTTTGGGGATGGACGATGGCGTTTCAAAAATACCGCCCCGGCCGGCCGTTTTTTGAACAGAAATGGGTTGGTTTGCAAAATTTTAGCGAACTGTTCCACGACGACCGCTTTTACCTTGTGCTGCGCAATACGCTGGCGATGAGCGTGATGGGTCTGGTGGTCGGTTTTACCGTTCCGATCGTGTTTGCGATATTGCTGAATGAATTGCGTAAGCAGTCATTCAAGCGCATTGTGCAGACCGTTTCCTATCTTCCGCATTTTGTTTCATGGGTGGTGGTCGCAGGCATCGTCTACAAGATGCTATCGATCGATGGCGGCATTGTGAATGTCATCCTGCAGAAGCTGCATATTGTGGACAACCCGATTCAGTTCATGGCGAAGGAACACTGGTTTTGGGGAATTGTAACCGTTTCCGATCTATGGAAAGAAATGGGCTGGAATTCAATCATCTATTTGGCGGCGATCACTGGCATCGATCCGGAGTTGTATGAAGCGGCGAAAGTCGACGGGGCCGGCCGCTTTCGGCAAAACTGGCATATTACGATCCCCGGCATCCGCACGACAATCATTATTCTGCTGATTTTGTCGATCGGGAATTTGATCAGCATCGGGTTTGAAAAGCAGTTTCTGCTGGGCAATCCGCTTGTCAAAAATTATTCCGACGTGCTGGATTTATACGCCTTAAACTACGGGATCGGCCTGGGGCGGTTTTCTTTCGGCACCGCGATCAATATGTTCAACTCGGTAGTCAGTCTGGTTCTGTTGTTTATCGCCAACGGCATGTTCAAACGCTTTGCCAAGGAAAGCGTCATGTAAGCGAAATTTTTAAAGGAGCGGGCCGATGACAAAAAAACGCAATTATTTTAGCGCGTCCGTTACTGACAAAATGTTTGATATTTGCAATATCGCATTCATGCTGCTGGTTGCCTGCGTCACGTTGTATCCGTTTCTCAACGTTTTGGCCATTTCCCTGAACGATTCCATGGATGCGGTGCGCGGCGGCATCTACATATGGCCGCGGAAATTCACGCTGGAAAACTACAAGTCGATTTTTCAATTCAGCGGCTTGTTGACCGGTTTTAAAATCTCCGTGCTCAGAACCGTGGTCGGGACCATACTCGGGCTCATCAGCTCGTCCATGTTGGCCTATACGCTCAGCCGCAAAGATTACCAGGCGCGCGGATTTGTTTCTGTGTTTCTGGCCATCACCATGTATGTCTCCGGCGGATTGGTTCCCGTTTTTATCCTGATGCGCGACCTGCATTTGATGAATACGTTTGCGGTATATGTTTTGCCGGGGATGGTCGGCGCGTTTAACGTGTTTGTCATCCGCTCCTTTATGGACGGTCTCCCCGCCGCCTTGCAGGAATCGGCCAAGCTGGACGGAGCCAACGATTTTACGATTTACCTGCGGGTCATCTTGCCGCTGTGCAAGCCGGTATTGGCCACGATTGCCCTGTTTCTGGCCGTGGGACAATGGAATTCCTGGTTTGACACGTATTTGTACAACAGTTCCAACGAGAATTTGACAACCTTGCAGTTTGAACTGATGAAAGTTTTACAAAGTACGCAAAGCGGCAACAACGCCGACGCCCATTCGCAAAATTTGACGCAGCTGTTGAACAAGGTGTCGCCGGAGTCGGTCAAAATGGCGATTACGATGGTGGTCACCGTGCCGATTCTGGTCGTTTATCCGTTTTTGCAACGTTATTTTGTCAAGGGGATGACGCTTGGCGCTATCAAAAGCTGAGCTGTTGATACCAAATTTATTTTTAGGAGGGTCAAAACAATATGGTTAGACAAATAGCATGGAAAAAGCTTGGCATCCTGCTAGTGGCTGGCGCGATCGCGTTTTCCACGGCGGCGTGCAGCAGTTCGAAGGATTCCGCGGAGGACACTCCGAAGCCGACCGCAAGCGGGCCCGAGGCAATGGATAGCGGAAACAACCTGGAGCCGATCACATTCACATACTTCAGCGAAGATCCAAGCCCCAACTGGAACAACATGCAGGATGAAGTCGGAAAAGTGATCACGGAAAAAACGGGCGTGACCTTGAAGGCGGAATTCGCCGTGGGCGACCCGGCGCAAAAAATCGGGCTGATTGCTTCAACCGGCCAGTACCCCGATTTGATCAGCCCCAAAGGCGATCTGGGCAAATTGGTGGATGCCGGCGCGATGATTGATCTTGCTCCGTTAATCGAACAATATGCGCCCAATATCAAGAAAGTCATCGGGCCCTACATGAAGCGCCTGCGTTACAGCAAAGACGATCCGTCCATTTATGTGATACCGTCGTATAGCGGAGTGGGGCAAATTACCTTTGATGCGGGCGGCGGTTTTGAACTGCAGCACGCGGTGGTGCAAGAGCTCGGCTATCCGGAAATCCGCACGGTGCAGGATTTTGAGAACGCGATCAAGGCGTACAAGGAAAAACACCCGCAAATTGACGGCAAACCGACCATCGGCTTAACCTTAAACTCCGATGACTGGCATATGTATATTTCCGTGACCAATCCGGCGTTTTTCACTACCGGCGCTCCCGATGACGGCGAGTTTTATATCGATCCGAACACGTATGAAGCAAAATATCATTTCCTGCGTCCGGAAGAAAAAGAATATTTCCGCTGGTTGAATCATATGAACGATATCGGTCTGCTTGACCCGGAAACCTTTTCGCAAAAGTATGACCAGTATAAAGCCAAAATCGCCACCGGCCGCGTACTCGGCCTGATTGACCAAAAATGGGACTATCAGGACGGCGAAAACGCGCTGAAGACGGCGGGCAAATTTGAACGCGGGTACGGGCATTATCCGGTTACGTTGACGACCGAGTTTAAAGATCATTCCTTCCAGGATACCGGATTCATGGCCGGATACGGCGTTGGCATCACGACAAACTGCAAAGACCCTGTTCGGGCGATCAAATTCCTCGATTTTCTGGCTTCCGAGGAAGGGCAAATATTGATCAACTGGGGCATTGAAGGCAAACATTACAATGTGGAAAACGGCGTGCGCGTGATTCCGAAAAAAGTCAATGACCGGAAAGTCAACGATGCCGCCAACTTCTCCAAGGAAACGGGCATTGGTTTGTATGCGCTGCTTTCGGCGCATTACGGCGACGGCGTAAAGGATTCGACAGGCAACTACTATACGACGAACTTCCCGGATCAAATCGTGGCAAGCTATAACGATGTGGAAAAAGAAGTGCTGAAGAATTATAATGCAACGACATGGAAAGACCTGTTCCCGAAAGAAGACGAATTTCCGGTTAAACCGTGGGGCGCGGCGTGGAACATTCCGGTTCCCGGCGATTCCGAATTGGCGGTGCTGCAAAATCAAATGAAGGATATTACCTGGTCGTACATTCCGAAAGCCGTGTTGGCGAAGCCGGGCGATTTCGACAAGATTTGGGATGAATATCTGCAAAAGCTGAAAGACGCCGGTGTGGACAAAATGGATGAATTGTACACGCAAATCGTGAAAGAACGGGTAGCGCTTTGGAACGACTAAACGAACCGCGGGGGAAACGCCCGCATCCCTGGCGTCTCTGGTACGAACAACCCGCCGCAAAATGGGAAGAGGCCTTGCCGATCGGCAACGGCCGCATCGGCGGCATGGTTTTCGGCGGGATTGCGACGGAACGGATTGCGCTCAATGAAGACACGCTGTGGTCGGGCTTTCCCCGGGATACGATCAATTATGAAGCGCTGCGTTATTTGCGCAAGGCGCGGGAGCTGATTAAGGCGCGCCGATTTGCCGAAGCGGAGCAACTGATCGAAGCGGGCATGTTGGGCAGGGAAACGGAATCCTATTTGCCGCTCGGCGATCTTTGTCTGGACGTGCAGGAGTGCGCGGCGGAAGCGGAAGAAATTGCCGATTACGTGCATGAGTTGGACCTGGATGCGGGGATTGCCGCGACGAGTTACCGCGTAGGCGGCGGAGAGATGTATCGCGAGGCTTTTGTCAGCGCACCCGACCAAGTTCTCGTCGTCCGGTTCACTCCACGGGACGGATTGCGGCGCCGGATCGCGGTGGCGCTGCAATCGCCGCTTCAGGTTAACGTGCTGGCTGAAAACGACGGGTTGGCGCTTTGCGGGCGCTGCCCGTCGCATATCGCCGGCAACTATAATGGGGATCACCCTAAACCCGTTCTCTACGAAGAGGGAATGGGTATTGCTTTTTGCGCCGCGCTGCGCGTGTTACCGGATGGAAGGCAACAGGTAACGGCGGAAGGCGGGCAACTGATTGTCACGGGTGCGGGCTCGTTTACGCTGCTGCTTGCGGCGCATACCGGTTTCGCCGGTTTTGCCAAAATGCCCTCGGGCGATGTCGACCGCTTGCGGGAGCAATGCCGCCGCCGGCTTGCCGCGGCTGCCGCCAAAGGCTATGCCAGGCTGCGCAAACGCCATATCGCGGAGCACCGGCGGCTGTTTCGCCGTGTCGCGCTGCATTTGGGGAGCACTTCCCAAGCGGCGTTGCCGACAGATCGGCGCTTGCGGGACTATGGCGCCGGAAAGCCTGATCCGCAGCTGGAGGCGCTCTATTTTCAATATGGGCGCTATCTGTTGCTGGCGTGCTCGCAGCCGGGCACGCAGCCGGCAAACTTGCAGGGAATTTGGAATCCGTACGTTCAGCCCCCGTGGAATTGCAATTACACGATCAATATCAACACGCAAATGAACTATTGGCCGGCGGAGACCTGCAATCTGCACGAGTGCCATGAGCCGCTCATCCGCATGATCGCCGAATTGTCCGTTTCCGGGCGAAGAACGGCGGCGCTGCATTACGACTGTCGCGGGTGGGCGGCGCATCATAATGTGGATTTATGGCGCATGTCCACCCCGGCGAACGGCCAGGCGAGTTGGGCGTTTTGGCCGCTGGGCGGAGTTTGGCTGTGCCGGCATCTGTGGGAGCATTATTTGTTTCAGCCGGACCGGGAATATTTGCGCACAACCGCTTATCCCCTGCTGAAAGGCGCAGCCCTGTTTTGCCTCGATTGGCTTGAGGCGACGCCAGCGGGGGAGTTGCTTACCCTTCCTTCCACTTCGCCGGAAAACAAGTTTTTGCTGCCCGATGGCGCGCCTTGCAGCATTTCTATGGCTTCCACAATGGATATTTCCCTGATCCGCGAGTTGTTTACGCACTGCATGGCGGCGGCGGAAATTTTATCCGTGGACGAGGGCCTGGTTGCAAAGTTGAAAAATGCCGTTGCCAGGCTGCCTTCCTATCGGATCGGACGGCATGGGCAATTGCAGGAGTGGTACGAAGATTTTGCCGAATATGAGCCGGGGCATAGGCACGTGTCGCATTTGTACGGGCTGTATCCGGGCGAGCAAATAACGGTGGATGATTGCCCCGACCTTGCCGCCGCGGCGGAGAAAACGCTGCAACGCAGGCTCGAGCACGGCGGCGGCCATACCGGCTGGAGCCGCGCCTGGCTTGTAAACCTGTATGCCCGCCTGCATGACGGCGCGAATGCGTACCGGCATTTGCGGGCGCTAATTTCCCGGCACACGCTGGGCAATCTGTTCGCCAACCATCCGCCGCTGCAAATTGACGGCAATTTCGGCGGAACGGCGGGGATCGCCGAGATGCTTTTGCAAAGCCGGGCAAACACGCTTGAATTGCTGCCGGCGCTGCCTGCTGCTTGGCCGGATGGCGCCGTAAGCGGCCTAAAAGCGCGCGGCGGGTTTACCGTTTCCATCAGGTGGCGCGGCGGGCGCCTTGTCCAGGCGCAAATTGCCGCATCGGTAGAAGCCTTCGTCCGGGTGCGTTATCGGGAGCCCTTGCAGGTGCAAAAGCGCAACGGCGCGGCGCTTAGTCCGGCGGGCTTTGCGATCGCCGCCGGTGAGACCGTTACGATTTTGCCTGCTGTAAAAAAATCCCGTTAGCCCTCCATGCCACACCATGCCAATAAAAAATGTAAGGCGGGGTATTCACTTTTTGGGAAAACCGCCTTATAATAATTCTAAAAAAGTTGTGCAAGGTAAAAATAATTTGTTCGGGGTAAAAGTTTGGCACATGCGCCAGACTTGCCCTCATGGAAATTGGCGTTTCGGCGGAAAGGGTGGAAAGTCATGAACGAGTTTGCTCACGCCAAAATAACTTCGCGAACGGTGTTGTCCGACAAGAAAACGGAGGCGGCATTAAGAGAAGCGATCACCGGAAAACGCAAAGGATGGAAAGCGTTGCTGCCATTTTTGGGGCCGGCGTTTATTGCTTCCATTGCTTATGTGGACCCGGGGAATTTCGCCACGAACATACAAAGCGGCTCGCAATTCGGGTATAACATGCTGTGGGTCATCGTGCTGGCCAATATGATGGCCATGCTTCTGCAAAATATGTCGGCGAAGCTGGGCATCGCGACGGGCAAAAATTTGCCGGAGCTGTGCCGGGAGTTTTTTCCCAAGTGGCTGAATATGTGCATGTGGGTAGTGTCCGAAATCGCGGCGATGGCGACGGATTTGGCCGAGTTTTTGGGGGCGACATTGGCGCTTAACTTGCTGTTTGGCATTCCGATGTTTTATGCCGTGTTGTTGGCCGGCGTCGTAACATACCTCATTTTGCTGTTGGAAAAGTTCGGCTTTCGGCCGTTGGAGAAATTTATTATCGCTTTTGCCCTGATTATCGGCGCATGCTATTTGCTTGAAACGGTTTTGTCGCGGCCCGATTTCGGGCAAATTATACGGCACAGCCTGATCCCGTGGGTGGGCGGCAATGACAGCGTCATGCTGGCGGTCGGAATCATCGGGGCTACGGTTATGCCGCATGCCATCTTCCTGCATTCGGGCCTCACGACGAACCGCATCCGCCCGCGCAATGACATGGAAGCGCGGCAGATCGGAAAGTTTAACAGGCGGGAGATCATCATGGCGATGGGCTTTGCCGGCTTTGTGAATCTGGCGATGATGTATATGGCGGCGTCCGTATTTCATGCCTCGGGATACGATCAGATCGCGGATATCCGTACAGCCTATTTGACCTTGACCCCTTTGTTGGGCTCCGCGGCTGCCGCCTTCTTTCTGGTGTCGCTCCTGGCATCCGGCATCTCCAGTTCCGTGGTCGGGACAATGGCGGGGCAAATGATCATGCAGGGCTTTGTCGGGTTTTCGATTCCCGTCTGGCTGCGGCGCGTCATTACCATGCTGCCGCCGGTCGTCATTGTGGCCTGGGGGCTCGATCCGACGCTGACATTGATCATTAGCCAGGTGGTGTTGAGCATCGTGCTGCCCATGCCGGTCATCGCGCTCGTATATTTTTCCCGACGCAAGGATTTGATGGGAGTTTTGGTCAATAAAAAAATTACCACCGCTATTTCCATCATCTGTGCTTGTATTATTTTATCATTGAATATTTGGCTCATTGTGCAGACAATTTCCCCGCTTTTCTGATAAAATGATGTTTGGCTTTAAGTCAGATATGCATATGGAAACGGGGAGAAACATACATGGGCATATTGCTTCCGTTGCTTTATATTTTTGCCATCGTGGCGGCAAACGTGGTGACCGCCGCGACCGAACCGCTGAATCTGGTGCTCTTTATCGTTCCTTACGGAACGTTTGTCATCGGCATTAGCTTTATTTTGCGCGATTTGGTGCAAAGCCAATTCGGCAGGGCCAGGACATATGGATTTATTTTGCTATCCACCTTGCTTTCGGCGCTCACGTCTTATTTGCACGGGGATACGCTGTGGATCGTATTTGCGTCGCTTTTGACCTTCCTGATTTCGGAGACGACGGATACGGAAATTTACAGCCGGCTGAAACTGCCTTTTCATATGAGGCTGTTGTACAGCGGAACCGTCGCCGGCGTATTGGACAGCACGGTTTTTGTTGTTGTCGGGCTTTCGCCCTTGGGCGCGGGATTCATCCCGTGGTCGGCGGTGCCGCTCGCCATATTGGGGCAAATCGTGGTGAAGACGCTTGTCCAGTTGCTTGGAGCGCTCATTTCCAAGCCGATCATTGCCCACTTCCGGATTTCTTTAAAATAATGTCCGCCTTCATTCCGGATATATATGTGAAAAACGCCGGGCTTTTGGCCCGGTTTTTCTTTGCCGGTGATATCGGCTATGCGATTGAACGTGCTTCGCTGTCCCGATTGTTCACCATTTGCGGCGATCGGGCATACAGTAGGCATAGATCATACGCCAAGGGATATGTACCCATGTGTGAAGTGATTTTTCTGCCACC
>DASVDB010000073.1 GCA_036381315.1 Bacilli bacterium
GCCGCCAAACAAGACGAACATCCTGCGATACAGCTGATGATCGAGGAGCGCACAAACGAGTTGCTGGATTTGCTGCTTCTTGCCAAATCGCTAAATGATGCGGAATGGGTACGAAATATTAGCGTGAGGTTGCAGCAAATCTCCAATTATTCGATCGCAAATTGATATTTTATTGGCATAGGCCGCCCCGCGAGGCGGTTTCAACTTGCCGATGCCCCGATTTCAGCGAAACCGTGCGGAAAATTGCGCAAAGTAAAAAATTGTCGTATCATATGAATACATAGTTGAACGAAAAATTTATGTTTTGGAGCGAAGCGACGTGACAGTTACGATTTATGATGTTGCCAGAGAAGCGGGAGTCTCGATGGCGACGGTTTCCCGAGTAGTCAACAATAATCCCAATGTAAAACCGCAAACGCGCAAAAAAGTGTTCGAAGCGATCGAACGTTTGGGCTATCGCCCGAATGCCGTCGCCAGAGGTCTTGCCAGCAAAAAGACAACAACGGTCGGCGTCGTGATTCCGGATATTTCCAATTGGGTGTTTGCCGAAGTGGCGAGAGGAATCGAAGATATTGCCAACATGTATCATTACAACATCATTCTATGCAATGCCGACAAACGCAAGGAGAAAGAAATCCGGGTCGTCAATACGCTGTTGGAAAAACAAGTGGACGGGCTGTTGTTTATGGGCGGCGTTGTGACCGACGATCACATTTTGGCGTTTCGCACTTCGACGGTGCCGATCGTGCTTTGCGCGACCACCGACGAAAAAAGCGGGCTGCCATCTGTCGATATCGATCATGAAGCGGCGGCTTTTGACGCGGTCAGCCTGCTTTTGCAAAACGGCCATCGCAAGATCGGCATGATCAGCGGCACGCTGCAAGATCCGGCCAACGGTTTTGCCCGCTACCGGGGCTACAAGCGCGCGCTGGAGCAGGCGGGCATCGCGATGCGCGAAGATTATGTGCGAATCGGAAATTACCGGTATGAATCCGGCATCGAGGCAACCAAACATTTTCTTGGTTTGTCCGACCGGCCGACAGCCATTTTTGCCGCCAATGACGAAATGGCGATCGGGGCGATCCATACCGTGCAGGATAGCGGATTATCGGTGCCGGGCGATATTTCCATCATGAGTGTAAACAATATTCGGCTGGCGGAAATGGTGCGTCCGCAGTTGACCACGGTAGCTCAACCGATGTACGATATCGGCGCGGTCTCCATGCGGCTGTTGACGAAGCTGATGAATCACGAAGCGGTCGATTTGACCAATGTCGTTCTGCCGCATGAGATCATTATGCGCAAATCGGTGGCGGCGATCGGGGGATAACAATTGCGGTTTCGGAAAATCGGATTAATCGGCGCGATGGATGAGGAAATACGGCTGTTTCACGAGCATATTGCCGGCGAACGCGTAACGGAAACGGCGGGGGGAACATATCGCGAAGGGGATATGTTCGGCAAGCGGGTCGTATTGTGCAAATCCGGAGTCGGAAAAGTGAATGCCGCCGTATGCACGTTGAAATTGATCGACCGGTTTGGCGTCGATGCGGTTATTTTTACGGGCGTGGCCGGGGCGCTGGATCCGCGGTTAAGCATCGGCGATATTGTCATATCAAACGATTGCATGCACCATGATATGGACGCAAGCGCGTTAGGTTTCGCCAAAGGGACGATTCCGTTTATGCCGCAATCCGTATTTGCGGCGGATCCGCAGTTGGTCGAATTGGCTTTTGCCGCAAGCGAGCGCGTGGAACAGGGCCGCTCGGTCGTCGGGCGCGTGTTGTCCGGCGACCAGTTTATCGCCGACAGAAGCATGGTGCAAACGCTGCACCGGCAGATGGGCGGAACCTGCACGGAAATGGAAGGGGCGGCGGTGGCGCAAGTGTGCGCGTTATCCGGCATTCCTTTTGTCATTATCCGTTCCATGTCCGACAAAGCAGACGGCTCGGCGCAAATCAACTTTCAGGAGTTTGCCGAAACCGCGGCGGCGCGTTCCTGCGGGATTGTGCGCGAAATGCTGCAAGCGCTCGCGTAGTCGCGCGAAGAAGCGTATTTTTGCCTGCGGCCCGTTCAGGTGATATGGTTTAACGCGATTTCTTTCGTCCGGCGATTTTTCGCCGTAATTTCTTGTTGCCGGGGAATGATCTCCCAGGCTTTTTTATCGTCCAGCCATGTCCGCGGCAGCGGAACGGGCGATTCGGGCTGCCATTTCTTCAGCCATTCCTGCGGCAGCGGGGTGAACGGGTGTTCCGCGAGTTTTTCCGGAAGCGGATGCCCGGCCATTACCAACCAGACCAGACTCCAGGCGCGCGGGACAACCCTCCAGATATCATAGCCGCCGCCGCCCAGCGCGATCCACCGGCCGTTGCAGAAGCGGTGCGCGAGCGCATGGATGAGCCGCGGCATTTCCAGATAGATGCGCATGCTGCAATGTATATGGGACAACGGATCAAAATAGTGCGCGTCGCATCCGTGTTGGCTGACAATCACGTCGGGTTTGAAGACTTCGGTAATTTTTTCCGCGCATGCCTGAAAGTTTTCCAGCCAGGACTCGTCCTCCGTAAAGGGTTCCACCGGCATGTTGTAGCATGCGCCGAAGCCAAGCCCTTCGCCGCGCTCGGTTGCCGCTCCGGTCCCCGGAAACAGGTAGTTCCCGGTTTCATGGATGGAAAACGTGCACACATCGGGTTCGCTGTAAAAGCAAGCCTGTACGCCATCGCCGTGATGAACGTCCGTATCGATGTACAACACCCTTGCGCCATAATTGCGGCGCAAATATGCAATGGCGATTGCCGCGTCATTATATACGCAAAAGCCGGATCCGCGATTCGGCATGGCATGATGCAATCCACCGCCAAGATGCAGCGCATGGACGGCTTGCCCGCTCATGACCAGGTCGGCTGCCGTAATCGAGCCGCCGGCAATGAGCGAAGCTGCTTGATGCATGCGGGGAAAAAAGGGCGTATCCTCCGTATCCAGCCCGTACTTTCCGGCCCAATCCACCCAATCCGGCCGTGGATTTTCGGCGCTGAGCGCTTTTACGACTTCGATATAGCGGGCGGTGTGTATGGCCAGCAATTCATCCGGCTTTGCGGCGCGCGGGCGGACGATCCGTTCGCCGGGCAAACTGCCTAAAGCCTGCAGCAGGTCGCGTGTGAGCATAAGCCGTTTTTGCTTGAATGGATGATCGGCGTTGAAATGATACTGCAGTTCTTCTTCGGCAAAAATATAAGCAGCGCGGGTAGCCATGCCTTTCCTCCGTTCAGTACATGAATCTGCGATGGAAGCGCACCCGGTCGAACGCCTCGACCGATTGTTGCGGAACTTTATTTCCGACGCGCACCATTAGGCAGTTGGCAGGATGCGAACAAATTTCCGGATCGTCGGTCGCATACCAAATCATATCTACGCATTTCATCAAATTTTCCATTACCTTGCGGTATTCCCATACGTTCAGGCCGCTGCCTTCCAAATCCCAATGCCAATAATACTCGGTTGTAAACACGATGGCATTGTCCAGCTGTCCGTCGGCAAAAGCCAGGCGGATCATTTTTTTGCCCAACCCGATGTTGCGGTATGCGTTTGCCACTTCGATCGCACCCAGTTCGATCAAGTCGTCCATTTTTCCTTGCGACCATCGTTCCAATTCGTCGGGGTAATGAAACGTGACATAACCGACAATCGTATTTTCATCAATCGCGGCGATAATCCTTCCTTCGGGCAGCCCGGCAATTTCGATCAGGGCTTCATGCTGTTCGGGCGGCCGGCGAAAGGCATCCAGGTCGGGATGCATGGCGAGCGTCCGCAGCTTTCCAGGAGAAATCGGCCCTTCCACTGTTATCATGCGTTCTTGATATGAAACCTTGAGACAGTGCCAAATTTTCAAATGTTCCAAACGCGATGCCCCCTAACGAGGTGCTGGAAAGATCCATCTCATTTTCATTCTAGCTTACCGCCAAACAAAAAAAAATCGGAAGGGGAACTATAGGCGATGTTTTTTTCGTATGATATAATATACCATAAAAATGAAAGCGTTTTAATGTTTATTCGCAACATTGAACTTGCTTGAAAAAGACAAAAAATCAGGGAGGTTACTATGAACGGCACGAATATCGAAGTGATCAAAGCGGTAGCGACCGACGGAAATTTGCAAGATTATGAAGCGGCGCGGAAAAATTTTAAATGGGAAGACATCGAAAAGGAATTTTCCTGGTACAAAACGGGCAAAGTGAATATGGCCTATGAAGCCATTGACCGCCATGCGGAATCGGACAAAAAAAATAAAATAGCCCTTTATTACAGTGACGACAAGCGGGATGAGTCATATACGTTTGCGCAAATGAAATCGTACTCCAATAAATTCGCCAATGTTTTGAAAAAAATCGGATTGCAAAAGGGCGACCGGATGTTTATTTTTATGCCGCGGACGCCTGAATTGTATTTTGCCTTGTTCGGCGCTTTAAAGCTGGGCGTCATCGTCGGTCCGCTATTTGAAGCGTTCATGGAAACGGCTGTGCGCGACCGGATGGAAAACAGCGAGGCTGTCGCGATCGTTACTACTCCGGCGTTGCTTCCGCGTGTGCCGGTTAAGGAACTTCCGGCGTTAAAACATGTCATTCTGGTCGGCGACAATTTGCAGCTTGCACCCGGGCAGTATGATTATAAAAAAGAGATGGCGGAGGCTTCCGACGAATTGGATATCGTCTGGTTGGACCGCGAAGACGGTCTGGTCATTCACTATACGTCTGGTTCCACCGGCAAGCCGAAAGGCGTCTATCATGTCCATAACGCCATGCTGCAGCATTATTACACCGGCAAGATTGTGCTTGATTTTAAAGAGGATGACATATATTGGTGCACTGCCGATCCCGGTTGGGTAACCGGCACATCATACGGCGTATTCGCCCCATGGCTGAACGGCGTAACCAATGTGATTCGCGGCGGCCGCTTCAGCCCGCAGGATTGGTACGCTACGATACAGCGTTATAAGGTAACGGTTTGGTATACCGCGCCAACCGCGTTAAGGATGTTGATGGGCGCGGGCGATGAAGTGGTCGCCCAATACGATCTTTCGTCGTTGCGCCATCTGCTCAGCGTCGGCGAACCGCTGAACCCCGAAGTTATTCGCTGGGGGCTCAAAGTGTATAAGCATCGCATCCATGACACATGGTGGATGACGGAAACCGGCGCCATGCTGATCTGCAACTATCCGAGCATGGATATTCGCCCGGGCTCGATGGGCAAGCCGATTCCGGGCGTGGAGGCAGGGATCATCGACGATCAGGGCAATGAGCTGCCGCCTTATCGCATGGGCAATTTGGCGATTCGCACACCGTGGCCGTCGATGTTGCGTAAAGTATGGAAAAACCCGGAGAAATTCGCGGAATATTTCCGCTTCCCCGGCTGGTATATATCCGGCGACTCGGCTTACAAGGATGAAGACGGCTATTTCTGGTTCCAGGGCCGCGTGGACGATGTCATCAATACATCCGGCGAGCGCGTCGGGCCTTTTGAAGTGGAAAGCAAGCTGGTCGAGCATCCGGCCGTTGCCGAAGCGGGCGTTATCGGCAAGCCGGATCCGATGCGCGGAGAAATTATCAAGGCGTTTATCGCCTTACGTGAAGGATACAAACCTTCCGACGAGTTGAAAGCGGAGATCGCCCAATTTGTAAAAGACGGTCTGGCTGCTCATGCCGCGCCGCGCGAGATCGAATTTAAAGACAAACTGCCCAAGACCCGCAGCGGAAAAATTATGCGCCGCGTTTTGAAAGCATGGGAATTGGGGCTTCCCGAAGGCGACTTGTCGACGATGGAGGACTGATTGCAAACATGCATGTTTGCGCTGCGTTTATGCCTTGTGATTTGTAAATGCGAAAAATATCAAAAAAAGCGCACCGCCTTTCGTCGGCAGTGCGCTTTTTTTACGATCATGGCCCAAAGACAAAATGGACGGGCGCGGAGAATGGCGATTCGCCGTTCACATTAACGGCCGTTATTTTATACCAACCGTCCGCCGGCAGCGATATATATTCGAAACGGGTGCTCTCCGTAGAGCCGATCAGCGTATATTCCCCGTTTTGCTGCGAACTGTAAAAGATGCGATATTCTATGACGCTATCGTTGTCCGCGTTTGCGTCCCACGTCAGTTGCACGCCGATTCCGCCGTCCCGCGGGCTCGCAACCAGGTTTCGGGGCGAAGCGGGCGCGCCGGCGTTTGGTTTATCGTCTTGCGATCCGTTGTTGTCGCCGGTAACCGGCGGCATAAAGATTTGTCCCGCCGCATTGTCATCCGTGAACACCAGTCCGCTGGGAGCCGATTCGTTTCCCGCGACGTCAACGGCTGTAATGTAATAGGCGTACGAATTCGCCGCTGTAATGTAGTCGACAAATTTAGGCGCGTCTCCCGTGTAGACGGGCGCTCCTTGCCGTTTGAATGGGGCGTTGTTCATGGAGCGATACAAACGGTAGCCGATCACATCTTCCTGCGAATCGGGTTGAAAGGTGATGATGGCCAACCCGCTTTTCTTTTCAATTTTTATATCCGTCACGGCAGGAGGTGCTTCTCCGTCGTCAACCCGCGGATCCATTTCGACGGGCGCCTCCTGCGAGGCGTCGAGCGGAATATAATCTTCGGGTTTTTTCTTCACGCCCTCGCGCACCTCGGGGATGCTTTGCGGGTATTTGGCGAACGCCTCTTTGATTTGGTCAATGACGGTTTTGGTCGGCACTTGCCGTTTGAACAGAACTTTATGCTGAATCATATCCCGCGGTGTGGCAGGGTTCGGCAAATAGTTGACGTGATTGAACGGAATTACGTCCGATTCGATCAGCATATCTGCCGTTTGCGTCGGAATGCTGCGTTTGGCAAACCAATCGGTAATCAGATGGTTGGTTTTTCGCTCCAGTTCGTTCGGCAGTTTTCCGGTGATGTCGGATACCGTCATTTTAATGACGTCGTCAGGCTTGGCGAATTCTTTTGTGGCAAACAGTTCGGGCTTCAATTCGTACACTTTGTTCATTACCAATGACCAGATGTTTTTGGCCCGCGAAGTGCCCTGGCCGTAGGTCAGCGTGCTCGGCTGATCGTAACCCGCCCAAACGCCCAGCGTCAAATCAGGCGTATAGCCTTCAAACCAGGCGTCGAAATCAAACTGTGTCGAGCCGGTTTTGCCGACGGTAGGAACTTTGTCATAGTATTTGAATTTCCGGCGAATATCTGTCGCCGTGCCTTCCGTAATGACGGTACGCAGCATGTCCGTAATTAAAAATGCGGTCTCCGGGCTGAACACCTGCACCGGTTTTGGGTTGTGTTCATACACGACATTGCCTTCCCCGTCGACGATTTTGCGAATCATAAAAGGATCGAGGAAGACGCCTTTGTTGGGAAAAGTGGAATACGCGCCGGTCAATTCCTCAATCGTAACGCCGTATTTTAATCCGCCGATGACCCCGGTTCTGGCGTGGTAGTCTTCTTCCGTAAGCGTTGTGATGCCCATTTTTTTGGCGTATTCCCATGCCTGATCGATGCCGACCACCTGATTGAACAATTTTATCGCCGGAATATTATAGGACCAGTTCAAAGCGGTTCTGGCCGATATCAATCCGTGATATTTGCCGTCCCAGTTTACCGGAATATGGAAGCCCTTGGAACCGTCCGGCTGAACGACCGGAGAATCATCAAGCGGAGTGGCCGGCTGGATGGCTCCCATTTCGATAGCCGGCCCGTAAGCCGCGATCGGTTTCATGGTCGAGCCCGGCTGCCGTTCCATTTGCGTAGCGTGGTTCAATTGCTCTTTGTAAAAATCCCGCCCTTCGATCATGCCGAGTATGGCTCCGGTTTTGTTGTCAATCAGCACCGCGCCGATCTGTTCCATTCCCTTGCCCTCGATATCGGGTGTGAAGTTGTCGGGATTGTGGGCAATTTCCTGCATCGCGTCGTAAATTTCTTGATCAATGGTCGTATAAATTTTGTATCCGTTGGTGCGCATCATTTCACTGACTTCGTTGATCTGCTCGGTATACGCATTGCTGCGCAGATCCGCATCGGTCAATTTGGGGTTTTGCAGCTTCAGTAAGATTTTCGCGGCGCGTTGTTCCGCCTCGATCATCAGATATGGATAAGTCGTATATGCTTTTTCTTTCGGTTGCGCAAGCGACGAGCGGATATCGAAGGCAAGCGCGTCCTCATATTGCTCGCGCGTAATTTTTCCGTCTACCAACATTCTTCCCAGCACAGTATGCTGGCGGTCGAT
>DASVDB010000074.1 GCA_036381315.1 Bacilli bacterium
ATGAACATAAGCGACAAACTGACGGCTCCCAACCCGAACAGGAGCAAGATGCTGCCCGTTTCCAACAGAGACACGCCTTCCGCGAGATGAAACGCGTACTTCATTACGAATAAGGTGACCATGATTTGCAAGGCCAAGACCAGAATGCTGACAGTTACATTTGCCAGGATATACGTTCTGGCCGTAACCGGCGACGACAATTGCCGGTAATACGTGCGGTTTTCTTTCTCTTTCAGAATCAAGTCCGTCATATTGAAGGCGGAAAACAGCATGAACAGGAGCAGAAAGCCGATTGATTGGTAACCGGTGCTTTTTTTTGCCGACACATCGCCTAATGTCCTGGCCGTAACCTGGAATGTACCGTTCCGGTAATCATGGTACATCTGCCGGAATTTCGCGTTATCCGTTCCGGAAGCCTTACCGATCGCCGCTATGTTGGCGATATAGGCATCAAGCATCACTTTCGTGTAGCGGGTTACTTGCGCGCCCTTTACGGATACGATGCTTACACCGTCAGGATGCCCGTTGCGGACGCTTTGGCCGAACCCTTCTTTAAACACAAGCCCTACATCCAATTTTCCCGCGACAAGCTGCCGATTCAGTTCCGCATTATCCACGTTAGTAACTTTCACCGCTTGCAAGCCGCTGACATAGGCAATGGCATCCTGGGTAATGGCCGCATGGCCGTCGGCGTTGACGATTCCGATGCGCAGCGAACCGCCATGAACGTTGCCGTAGATCAGAAACGAGACGATGACGCCGACAAGCGGCAAACCGATATAGGACGCCCATTTCTTTTTGGAGCGGAATGTGTTAAACAATGTTTTACGAACAAGCCATAGCAAGTTGGACATGGTTTAAAACCCCTCCCGTCGGTTCATCGCGGATGCAGCGAGCATGATCAACAATGCGGCCAACCCGAAATTTAAACCGGCTGTTGGCAGCGCTGCGAGTACGTTGCCGTCGTATATGATTTGTGTGAGCGAACGGTTTGCCCAATAGATCGGCGACAGATTCGGCAGGAAGCTCAAGAAATCGCCGCCGACTGCCCCGACCGGAAAATATGCGCCGCCGATAAAGGCGAAAATTTGAATGAGGATCGTCAGCACGCCGCGCGAAGCTTCCCCTTTAAGGAAATAACTGATGGCAAGCCCGATGCTGACCGCCAGCGCGGTTTCGCTAAGCAGTACGAGAAAGACCGCGTCATAATGAGTACCCCAATTTGCCTGATAGACGAAGCGGCTGAACGCAACCACAATGACGACGCAAAGCAAATTCAAGACGATATTGCCCAACACTTTGCCTGTAAAAATTTTGCCGCGCGAAACCGGAGAAGCGAGCAGACGCAACGCCGTGTTGTATCTTTTCTCCCGGTTGATCAAGGTACTGGCCCCGATCGCCGCATACATTACAATCATCGTGGTCATTGCCATGGCGTAGTAATCGAGCGACCCGGGAGCCTTGCCGGCATGAAGCGTACGCTCTTGCACATAATCGCCGTGCGCCGAGGCGGCCAGGATTTCGCCTATTTTGGCGGGATCGGTTTTTGCGGCGCTCGAAGCCAGATTGTATTTGTCGGCAAAGGCGTTCAGCATCCCCTGGAGCACATTGCTTTGGATCGTATCGATACTGCTGCCGAAGTAGTCAAGGCCGTTGTCGGTTACTTCGACGTAACCGGTATATGTGTAGTCTTCCACCTTGCTTTTGCCGTCTGTCCCGGGTTTTGCTTGCACAAACTGAATATCGAAGCCTCCCGCCTCTTTAACGAACTGTTGCCAGGATGACGTTAAGCTGCTGCCCGCATCGACTGTATATAAAAGCTTGATATCACCTAGTTGAACATTGGAACTGAAAGCATTGGTGAGCGCCGTCCCCAGGATCAACATCAGTACGATCGGAAAAGCCAGCATGAAAACCAATGTGCGGAAATCGCGGAAATCGCTTTTGATTTCCTTTTTTGCAATGTTTAAGATGTGCATCATGTCGTTGTCACCTCGCTGTACTAATCGCGGAGGGTTCGGCCCGTAAGGGTCAGGAATACCGTCTCCAAATTTGGCTCTTTTTCCTGCACTGCGCGAATCTCGACGCCGGTTTTGAGCAATTCCTGGATGATCCGGTTCAAATTGTTGATTTCGGCGCGCGAGTGAATTTTGATGATATTGTCGTCCGTCTCCACCGCTTGCACGCCGGAAATTCTGCGGATAGCGCCTAATGGAATTTCCTCCGCCGTCTTTGTCTCGATCCAGATGTCTTTCGTATCGGTAATGATGGCTTTCAACTGTTCCTTGGTGCCTTCGGCAATAATTTTGCCATGATCGATAATCGCGATCCGGGTGCAGATTTCTTCTACCTCTTCCATGTAGTGGCTGGTGTAGATAATCGTGCAGCCCATTTCGTTCAGTTTGCGTACGGATGCCAGAATGAAGTTGCGGGAATGCGGGTCAATGCCGACAGTCGGTTCATCCATAATAATCAATTTCGGGTGATGGGCGATCGCGCAGGCAATGTTCAACCGCCGTTTCATCCCGCCGGAGAAGTTTTTCGGTTTATCCTTCGCTTTGTCGCTTAAGCCGACGAAGGCCAAAGCCTCGTTTGTCCGCGCGTCCAGCTTGCCGCCGCGCAGCCCGTACAACCCGGCGAAAAAACTTACGTTTTCATACGCCGTCATGTCCTCATAGATGGCGAGGTCCTGCGGAACAATCCCGAGATTCATTTTGGCGAAATGGGCGTGCCGCTCGATATTTTTGCCCAACAGGTTAATCTCTCCCTTTGTTATCCGCAACAACTGCGCGATCATGTTGATTGTTGTGCTTTTGCCCGCGCCGTTGGCGCCGAGGAATCCGAAGATCTCTCCTTCGCGAATGCTTAACGAAATGTTATCCACGGCGATGAAGTCGCCGAATTTCCGCGTTACCTGGTTCATTTCCAGCACATTCATGTTTGGTTCACTCCCGTATCACAATTCTGCAACCATTGTATAAAAAAAGGATGAGCTCACGTCAGTGCATAAGTTCATCCTTTACCTATGAGAAAATTCATATTATTGGATTGGGATTAGCGTAGTGACACGAAATCCGTGTGCGCCGTCGATGATTACGGTGCCGTTAGCGGCGGCTGTGCGCTCCTCCATACCGATAATGCCTAGTCCTTTCACCACCTTGCCGGCGCCTTTGCCGTTGTCGCAGACGGTTGCCTTGATCATTGCTTTCAGCACCGTGACGTCAACCTCGATCCGCGTGGCATCGGCGTATTTGACGGCATTGGTCATCGCTTCCAGGACATTTTCCTGAATGATTTTCCACTGCAGCGGGGTGATCGCGTCGATATTGCCGTTGTGTGTTAGCGTCGCGTCCAAACCGTGCGTACCGGTAAATTCATCGATCATCAGCCTAAGCCGGTTAATGCCGAGCTCTTCCGTCGGGGGTTTTATGCTTTTCAGTGTTAACCGGATGCTTTCAATGCCTTCCTTGGAAATCGCAATCGCATTTTGCAACAGCGCTGAGGCTTTATCGGCATCACTTGACAGCAAACGTTTCGCCGCCTCCATCTGAATCAGCGCACCGGCCATGGCATGCCCGATCTGGTCGTGGATTTGTTGGGACAGCTTGTTCCGTTCCTCAAGCCGGTATGTGTATTCCGATTGGCGGATAAACGCTTCGTTTTCATTCAAGGCGCGCGACAGCCGCTCTATCTCGCTGCGCCTCGTCTCAAGCGTCTGCTCGTACAATTCCATGCGCTTTTGAAAAAGCCGCGCCATGGCCAGCACCAGAAATGCGGAACAAGCAACGAATCCGTATTGCGGCAACAGCGCCGGATTGATGAACAATGCCGGAATCAATGCGATGATCAGCGAGAACCCGAACCTTTTTGCATAGAATGCCGCCAATTCGTATAAGTTGGGCGGAAGCAGCAAAATATAAAGCGGATGCAATCCGTAAGCGCAAAAAGCCGCGAGCAGCAGCGAAAGCAAGATGACAAGCTGCATGAAACGTGCATTATTGACGATGTAAATCGTAATATTTACGCATATGTACAGCAGGAACGCCAGCAACTCCAATGATTGCAGGCTGTCTCCCGCAGCCGCCGCATCTGTCCCGCCGGCAGCGGAAAAATAAATGGCGGCAATCACGTAAAGGAGCAATACCGATTTGTAGCCAATCGCCCATTTTTCCATATCGATCCCCTTTAAGCGCCGCCGTTTTCGCCGCTTGAAGAACCGGTCAAATAATAAATGGCGATTTGCGTCCGATGTTCCAATCCGGTCTTGTTCAGGATCGATGTGATGTAATTGGCGGTCGTGCCTTCCGAAATAAACAACCGTTTGGCAATTTCCTTGTTGGACAAGCCCTTCGCGATCAGCGCCATCACATCCAGCTCCCGCTCGGTGAAGCGGCTTTTGTCAATCGGCGGCTCCGCCGCAGGCGGAACGGCAGGCTCCCGCTCGGCTTTCAGGGTGTTCTTGATCTTGTTCAATACTTCATCCTGCATCACACTTTGGCCGTTGTAAACACTTTTGATCGCATCGCAAATACGCTCGGGATCGGTGTTTTTCAGCAGGTAGCCTTTGGCGCCGAATTTGACTGCATCGACAATGTACTCGTCGTCGTCAAACGTTGTCAGGATAAGCGGCTTGACGTTTGTTTCCGCCGTCAGCGCCCGAACCGCCTCAACTCCGTTCATGTTCGGCATCCGCACATCCAAAAGCGCCACATCGACTTCATGGCTACGGCAGAAATCCACCGCTTCCTTGCCGTCGCTTACCGTTGCAACCACATCAAAATCACTGAAGCTGCTTAGGATAATTTTCATTCCTTCACGGATAAAGGAATTGTCGTCGGCTATCATAACCCTGATTTTTTTCAAATCCGTCCCTCCATTTTCATAAAGTTATTTTACAACAGGCAAGTTTCTCTATCCAACGATAGAGGCGAAATTTTAAATTCTAACTTTGGGGTAGTCGCTAAATCGGACAGCAAGAGGTATGATAATAATAAAATTCGCGGTAACAAGTTTGGAGGAATGAATATGGATCAGCATTCGAGCACGCTTATTATCATGATTGCCCTCATTCTTTTTGCCATCTATCGGCGGGTACGCCGCAACATCGGCTGGCAGCATCTAAGATCGGGCAGTATGACAATTCGGATCGTGTTATTTTTGGTCGTGGGGCTGCTTTTTTTCATCGAAGGAGTCTTCCATCCGATCAGTTTAATCTCTGACATTGCGGGAATTGGATTGGGTGTTGTCCTGGCGCTTTACGGCGCAAAAGTAACCGATTTTGCACAGCGGGAAGGCCTCTTGTACTACCGCCCGAACGTTTGGATCGGTGCCGTTGTAACATTCATTTTTCTGGCCCGGTTTGTTTACCGCTTTTATGGTGTCTTTTCAAGCGGAATACTGGATCAGGTTCAACAAGGCAAGCAGAATCCGAATGACCTGCAAAACTTAAGTTCTGCAGCCGATTCCTGGACGGCCGGCCTTATGTTGATTATGTTTGCTTATTATGTCGTTTATTATATGATCTTGTTAAAAAAGCAAAAACAATTGCAGGCGGGACAACGCAACATGGTCTGACCCGTGAGTTGATTCAGGGCCCGACTCAATTTGTATTTTCGTTTCAGTTGGAGATGACGCGAAGATGCCGCTTGAGAAATGGGAGGATGCGATCGAACTAACAAACGGTCATGCAGAGGGGGAGGATTTTCGCGTCGTGCGCACTGGCGAAAGAAACAAAAAAACGACAATAAAGCAAGTTAACGTAAAAAATCCATCGAAAAGTTCGCAGCGTTGTATATGAAAGCTTGCTGCAGCCAATGCGCTCAGCCGATTTGGGCGGTTGGCGCGGCTATTGCACGATGGTCTGAGCCGACGCCATTTTTGCCGTTTCATTGGCTACCGCCAAAGCCGCGGCCAACGAGTTTGGCATCCTCACCCTGGGCCGCGCCTATGCGATCGCACTCCTTTGCCGCTTTCCAGATTACTTTCGCGGTGTGCAGCCCCGCATTCCCTCCCCTAATAGCGATACAAGCCAAATGTTTACCGTATCACATTCATTCCCTGTCGTGCTTATCGGCTTTTTCAGGTCTACTTAAGACCAGTTCTTAAGCTTTGATGTTTTTCCGATGCCCGGGTTGAAGCTATTGGTCGGGTCGCATTTTTTATAGTGATCAACCAGCGCCGGCGCAGCTTTATAGAGATGACCGACATTATGTTCCGCGGGATAAATTGCGCCGCGCGAATCCAACAGCTTCAGCATTTTTTCCTTCAAGGCGTGCGCGTCGACTCCTTTTTTCACGATGTAGTCCTGATGCAGCACATGACAGAGGAAATGTCCGTAGTAAAGCTTGTGCTCAATCTGGCTTAAGATTTCCTCGGGCAACTCTTCAAACCAGTCCATATCATTGCGGCGCAAGGCAATATCAAGCGCCAAAATATCATCGACTTCGTCCTGATGCACTTCCTGGTAGCGAATTGCCGCACCCGCCGCCACAAACCGATGCAAAAATGCGGCAGCTCCTTCTTTTGGCGTGCAAACGAAGAAATCGCCCTCCGCTTCTTTAAAAAATTCCGTCAGATAAGCTTCGGCCTCGGCGCTGCCCGCGCCCGACGTTTTGAGGATCAGATGGTGCTCGTACTTATCGCGGAATTCCTCCATTCTTTTGGGCAAATGGTTGGGGAACAGATAGCTTAGTTTTTGCAAGATTCGGTCGGGGAGATAAGGTTTGAATATTTTCATTTTGTCCAAAATCCGCTCCGTATTGGCCTTCAAGGCAAACAGGAAAGGCAAACGGTCAGTGCCCAGTTTATTGATGATAATGAATGAATCTTTACCGTATTTTTTGGCGATATCGTAAATATCACGGTGCATGTATTCACCGGCGACAGGGAGATGTTCGAACTCTGACAGCGCTTTTCGGCGAATCAATTCCAGCACGCGCGGAGTATTGGTTCCGATGTAGAAAACCTTTTCGTTCTGTTCTTTCGGGAACGTATCGAGCCGCACGGCGAACACGGCAACTTTGCCGGAGCAACCCGAAGATTCATAGAGCTGGTTGGGATCGGCATTGTATCTGGCCGGGGTATCGGCGTCGATGTCGCGCACGCGCATTTGATAAGTATAATTGTGCCCATGTTTAGGCGACTCCGGGACAGCGTTCGGATCGAAATTTCCAGAGTCAAGATTGGCAACAATTTGTTCAGGCGTATCGCCCAAATCGATACCGAGGTGATTCACCAGCTCAAGCTCGCCGTTTTCGTTAATGCGGGCAAACAGTGACAGTTCCGTGTAAGCAGGTCCGCGTTTGACAAGCGAGCCGCCCGAGTTGTTGCAAATCCCGCCGATAACCGACGCGCCAAGACAAGACGAGCCGATCACAGAATGCGGTTCTCGCCCCAGCGGTTTCAACGCATTCTCAAGTGAATAGAGCGTAGTGCCCGGAAAAGCCAAAACCTGTTTGCCGCCATTCAGCAAATAAAGTCCTTTCATTCTGGTTGTGGATATAATGATGACTTCGCGATCATATTCGCCAGAAGGAGTGGAGCCTTCTGTCAAACTTGTATTCGACGCTTGCATAATCATGATTTTATCGAATTTGACGGATGTTTTTAGAACTCGCCAAAGCTCTGTCAAATTTCCCGGCTTGACAACAGCCAGCGCCTCCCCGTATCCCGAGCGATAGCCTTTGCGATAACGCAAAGTTTTGGAGGGATTGGTAATGATATATTTGCGCCCTAAAATCGCTTCAAGTTCCGAGATAAATGGATTTTTCATCTTGCCGCCTCCTTGAAATTGTTCCTCTGCACAGCCCCGGAACTGTTATTGTCGGTAGAATACAACACGGCTCGCAAGTAGTCAATCCATTTTTGGATTGCGCGCGGTTATTGGCTGCCCCGCAGCTTGCCAGAGACGTCGGCGAGATTTGGCGGATGTCAACATTAACAGTCAAACATCATGATGTTATTATAACATTAGAAGTAATAAAATGAAACTGGAAGCAGCGAAATGATAGACAGGATCGTCGCTTTGCAAGGCAAGGTTTGCGGAAATGGAAAGAGGGAAACCAAAACGAAAGGGATAAGGTGGCTGTTCAAATGAAGACGGAGCTAGAATTTGCCGGGAAAACGGCGCTCATAACCGGCGGAACAAGAGGAATCGGCTTTGGGGCAGCCAGACGTCTGGCTGAGTTTCTGAAGAAGCGTCATGTTGAAACGATCCCTGCGAGAAAATTGACCATCTAAATATAATGATGATATGATATGGTATTATCATTATTTGGAGGTTTTTATAAAAATGGTCGAAAGAATGCCGGATGCAAATTTGCCAACACCGCTATATTATCAAATCAAACAAATATTTGACGAAAAAATCAAAAGCGGCGAATGGCAAACGGGACAAATCATTCCATCCGAGATCGAGTTAATTCAAAAATATAATGTCTCAAGAACGACCATCAGGGAAGGCATCAATGCCCTGGTCAAGGAAGGAAAACTGCAAAAGAAACAAGGGAAAGGCACCATTGTCTGTTCGGTCAGAATGGAGGAGCGGCTTGGCAAGCTGACCGGTTTTGCGGAAGAAATGCTGGCCAAGGGAGTTAAGCCGGGAGCCCGGCTGCTTGAGGTCAGGAGAATGATACCTGACAAATGGATTGCGGAAAAATTGTCGCTAGCGGAAGATGACAACGTGCTATATATCAAAAGAATACGGCTTGGCAATGAAGAACCGATCGCCATTGAGCACAGTTATTGGCCGATCGAGATTGGCCAGCTGTTCATGGGGAAAGATCTGGAGAAGATTGCTTTCTACGCGGAGTTGGAGCAAAACGGCGTCTTTTTAAAGGAAGCCGACGAAATTATTGCCGCGCGCAACGCCTCGCGGGAGGACGCCAAATTGCTGCTCATTAAAATGAACGATCCGTTGCTCCGTATGGAGCGCATCACCTATTCCACAAATGCGCAGCCGATTGAATTCACATGTACGGATTATCGATCGGACAGATATTTCTACCGGGTTCATCTTACACGCTGAGCGCGATGCGCTTTATTGGATTGGAGAAAGGAAAAAGACAGAGGTTGGTCGACGAAGTCTCCAGAGTATTTCCTGGAGGCTTTGTTATTTGAAAAAAGGATGTTTTCCAACCGCGGCTTTGCAGTTGTTCTATTGACCAGCATGTGACATACTAGTATGATGACTATGCCAATATTACATAAAAGGCGACCAGGACGATGTCTTATACGGAAAATGGATGAGATTGCGCAATAAACGAGAGAATGGAGGGAAATCAAGCATGCCGGAAAAAGGAAACAGGTTTGGTTTTGTCATTGCCGGATTGTTAATCGGCATTTTAATTGCCGCCATGGATAATACCATTGTTGCGACGGCAATGGGAACGATTGTCGCCGATTTGGGAGGACTTAACCAATTTGTCTGGGTAACCTCCGCATATATGATCGCCGCCATGGCCGGAATGCCGATCTTCGGCAAACTGTCGGATATGTTCGGGCGCAAACGATTTTTCATCTTTGGCCTCGTTGTTTTCATGATCGGCTCGGCGTTGTGCGGCACGGCGCAAACAATTTTGCAGCTAAGTCTCTACAGGGTTATTCAGGGTATTGGCGGCGGCGCGTTAATGCCGATCGCGTTCACCATCGTATTCGATTTGTTTCCGCCGGAAAAACGCGGCAAGATTACGGGATTATTCGGAGCGGTGTTCGGCATCTCAAATTTGTTCGGACCGTTATTGGGAGCCTATATCACCGACCATATCCATTGGACCTGGAATTTTTACATCAATCTGCCGCTAGGGATCGTCGCTTTGGTTTTTGTAGTGTTCGCTTATAAGGAATCATCTGTGCATACCAAACAAGCAATTGATTGGTGGGGAGCGGCAACTTTGGTTTTATCGGTTGTTAGCCTCATGTTTGCATTGGAATTTGGCGGACGGCAATTCGCCTGGGATTCCGCGGTCATCATCAGCCTTTTCAGCGCTTTTGCCATCTTGCTGATTGCTTTTCTCTATATCGAGACCAGGGCGTCGGAGCCGATTATTTCCTACCAAATGTTTAAAAATCGTCTATATGCCGTCAGCAATGCGGTCGGATTTTTCTATGGCGCCGCTTTTATCGCCGCTACGTACTATATACCGATTTTTGTGCAAGGGGTCATTGGCGGCTCCGCCACGAATTCGGGATTGATTCTGCTGCCGATGACGCTGGGTTCTGTAATTGGCGCCCAGATCGGCGGAATTTTGGCGAACAAATTCAGTTTCCGCAATATCATGATCGTCTCCGGAGTTTTGCTGTTTGTCGGAGTCGGCATGTTGTGCACATTATCGCCCGATTCGGCAAAATCCATGTTGGTGCTGTATATGATATTGGTTGGTTTGGGAGTGGGGCCTTCATTTTCCGTTTTAACGATGGCTGTAATCCATCATTTTGATTTTCGGCAAAGAGGCTCGGCCAATTCCACGTTTACGTTTATTCGCTCTTTGGGAATGACAATCGGCATTACCGTATTCGGCATCATTCAACGCAATATCATGACCGCCCAATTGTCTTCAGCCCTGCCCGCAAACGCGGCAAATGGGAATTTGCTGCATGATCCGCGGGAAATGTTGGATCCTGCGACGCGGGCGAAAATTCCCGGCGCCATTTTGGATAAAATCACCGATGCGCTGTCGATTTCCATATCGCATACTTTTATCTGGGGATTTCTCGCCGCCGTGCTGGCATTTTTGCTGATCATGATCATGGGCAATGACCGTATCGGAAGAAGAGAAAAAAGCGGGTCGCCCGCTTGATCGGACAATGCGCATAATTCCGACAAAATCTATTGACTATATTGGTTATGCTCTTTATAATATACCTATTAAATCCAAAGGATTTTAAACGTATAGGGGGAACCACAATGTCAAGCAAGTTCGGAATAAAACGCGTTCTTATCATGCTGCTGTCGCTGATCATCGTTTTGTCGGTCAGCGCATGCGGCAATAACAATAAAAAGCAAGCGGATCAACCGAAGGAGAAAACGCATCTTAATATCGGCTTTCTGAATGTGATGGACGATGCGCAGGTTATGCTTGCGTATGATGCGAAAATGTTTGAAAATCATGGTCTGGATGTTGATTTGCAGCAGTTCAAAAGCGGCACGGACCTGGTGAAATCGATCGTGAACGGACAGCTTGACGCAGGCGTCCTGGGCTTTACGAACGCAGTGTCTTGGGCGGCGAAAGGCAGCGGATTAAAAGTTGTCGGCGGCGCGCAAATGGGCTATCACAGCATGCTTGTGCGCGCGGACTCCGGCATCAAGAGCATTGCGGATTTGAAAGGCAAAGCGATCGCTTCGCAAAAGCAAGGCAGCACGGCGGATATCGTATTGAATGGCGTTGTCTTCAAAAATGCAGGCTTAACGCGCGACGATGTAAACATGCAGTATGTGGATCCGGCCATTTCGATTCAGTCGCTGGCCGCCGGTAAAGTTGACGCCGCGTTTGTTTTCCAACCCTATGAAGCAATTGCCACGGCGACGATGAACGCCAAAAAAATCTATGAAGTCGGCGACGTTTGGCCATTCCCTTGCATGGTTGTCATTACTTCCGAGCAAAAACTGAGTTCGGATCGCGATGCGATCAATGCGATGCTTGATGCGCAAAAAGAAGCGATCGACATGCTGACGAACGATCCGGACAAAGCCGCCTCGTATTTGGCCAAACGCTTTATTCCGGAAGGAAAATTGCAAGATGAAAACGGCAAAGAATACGATGCCGTCAAGCTTATAAGCGACGCCGCGGCAGCGCAAACGTTCAACTGGCAGATCACGCCCGACCAGGAAAAACGAATGCAGGAAGTCGCCGATATGATGCTTGATCAAGGAATTATCAAGGAGAAGCTTGATGTGAAGAGCATTCTTGATTTGACATGGCAAAACGCGCAAAAGTGACAGCGAGAGGATTTTGCATTGTGAACAAGGATAAAGCAAACAATCGGCCGAATCGCTGGCCGCTTATCTGGAAAAAGACCTGGCCGTTTGTCGCGGCGGTTGCCACGCTGTTTTCCATTTGGCAAATCGCTTCGTTGTTCCTTCCGTCGTTTATTTTGCCGGGGGTACCGGTCGGTTTGCGCCGCGTAGCGAAAAATTTTATCGATCCAAATTATTTGCAAGGTTTGGAACTGAGTTTGATTCGCTTGATTGTCGGTTATCCAATCGCCTGCTTTATCGGGGCGCTGCTCGGCTTGCTGGCGGGAATATCCCGCCGCTTTGCCGTTTATTTGCGCAGCATGATCGCCATTCTGCAGTCGATTCCGCCGATCACGTGGGTTCCTTTTCTTGTGTTGTTGATCGGGTTTGGCAATACGCCGATCATCATTGTCATCACCATCGCCAGCTTTTTCCCGATGGCTTTGTCGGTTATGAATGCGACAGAGGGCGTAAACAGGACGCATTTGGAAATCGCGCGCGTATTCGGCGCCAACAAGCGGGAAATATTGCGCAGGGTGTATCTTCCCGAGGCGCTGCCTTCCGTTGTGACCGGCGCGCAGGTTTCTTTCGGAAACGCGTGGCGTTCCTTGATCGCATCCGAAATGGTCGGCGGCGTGTCCAGCGGCCTCGGTTTTACGATCAGCTACGCCGGGGATGTCGCGGATATGCCGCAAGTTCTTGCCAGCATCGTCATTATCGGCGGCATTGCGATGCTCTTGGACCATATCGTTTTGGAAAAGATCAAACGGAAAATTCTGCATTGGCGTTACATCGGGGGAGGCGAACAGTAAATGCAGACACTGAAATTGGAGCATGTCAGCAAAAAATTCGGCGAACTGGAAGTGCTGCATGATATTAATCTGACTGTGCCCGCCGGGCAGTTTGCCGCGTTGGTGGGACCTTCCGGGTGCGGCAAAAGCACGGTAATCCGCATGCTTGCCGGCCTGGAAACGGCAACCACGGGGCAAGTGCTTGCCGACGGCGTGCGGATTGACAGCCCGAACCCGCGGCGGATTTTGATTTTTCAGGAACACGCGCTGTACCCATGGCTCACGGTCGAACGAAATGTCGGATTTGGACTTGAATTGGCCAATGTCGCGGAGAACGAGCGCGAGCGCAAAATTGGCGAAGTACTGGAGAAAGTAGGACTTTCCGGTTTTGAGCATTACTATCCGTCGCAAATTTCCGGGGGGATGAAGCAGCGCGCTTCCATCGCCCGCGCCCTCGTGATGGACCCCGATGTGCTGCTATTGGACGAACCTTACGGCGCTTTGGACGCAATAACCCGCATTACGATGCAAAATGAGCTGATCCGCTTGTGGCGAGGCAGCGGCAAAACGGTTGTGCTGATTACTCATGATATTGACGAGGCTGTTTATCTGGCCGATACAATTTACGTCATGAGTCCGCGTCCCGGCCGCATCATCAAGACGCTTACGGTTGAAGAACCGCGCCCGCGCAATCGCAACAGCATGGAATTTGTCAATATTCGCAAAGAAATCATGGATGGCCTGGATATTGGCACATACTCCGTGTAGCGGGCCATCCGCCAATCCGCTTTACTGGAAAAACGCCTTTCGATCTGCAGACCGCCAAGCAGAGCGGTTGGCGGCGCGCTTTTTGCCGGGTTTGCCCTGACAAGCCGGGCGAGTTGTCCGGCTTTGCCTGTTCCAAAGCCGATTTTTTGAATTTACTCGGCTTTGGGGCGGATCAACCCTCGCAATCTTCCGGCGCAATCTCCCTCCATGAATGTGCACCACAAATCTTCCGCATCGTGTTCATCTTCATTATTCTCACCTGACACCCGCAAATCAAATTATCCTCCAGGCAGGTTTATTGGCGACAAATTCAATTGAATAATTGACAAACGAATGGTTTGATGCTAGTTTAGTTTTAGGTTAAGCGCTTATTCTTTCCTGATCTAATTATCAAAGGAGAGTTGCGTATGGTGAATGAATTGAGCAGATTTGCAAAACCAGTTTTGTTGAGTGTTTTTTGCCTTTTCATTATTTTGTCTTATTTTTCTTTTTCGCCAAAAACCGTACAGGCTGCGACAGATGCCGAATTGGCAGCTTATTGGGCCCCCGATTTTTATCAGGATGTCAACGACACATACGGTTATCGGGCCGATTTCATCACGAACTTCGATTATGATGGGGATTGGAGGGGCAACAACAACTGGGATAACCTTGATAGTTATGCGCTTCATTCGTATATTTATTATTCTGTTGTAGAGACTGAGACCCACTATTTCATCGTTTATACTGATTACCATGCCCGTGACGACGGACCTTTGTCAGTGGATAAACACGAGAACGATATGGAAGGCTGTATGGTTGTAGTCCGCAAGGATGGCAGCGCTTACGGTTCCTTTCAATTGTTGGAGACCCTGTCACACAACGAATATTATCAATACACCAATGATCCGTCGATCTCATCGGGTTCGGACAATGTTGACGGCGGAGTGCTGATGAGGGGAACCCATCCAAAAGTATTTATTCAGGCCAACGGCCTTAGTCCCACCGGCGGACACGGAAATCTGGGCTATGATGGCAGCAGCGCGCCAGGCGGAGATGGCATCGTGTATCAGTATGGAGGTGTCGCCGATGTGGTCACAGACGCCACCGGGGATTATACCCACGTTTACCGATATGATCTGAAATCGATCGATGAGTTTTGGAACCGCAGAAACGATATCGGCGATGGCCATACTTTTGGGGCATGGGGTGCGCTGGACGGCGACAATTATGAAGCTGATTCAGCCAAACTTCCTTGGGCATGGGACGATTCAACCGACGGACCAACGTTTAAAGGAGATTTTGGCGCCGATCCTGCACATTTGGTCGATACACATTTGAATGGACTGGGAAATTTCTCGCATGTTTATGTAAAAAACTCTTATTATACACACCGATTGCAAATTTCTTCCGTGGCAAGTCTGAACGACCGCGATCCGTTTGGAAACGGCAGCGATATTTTCGTCAAGTTCCGGGCAAACGGCTCATTTGTTAGTGACGACAGACTGTGGAAGAAAAATGACGCGGCAGAAAATGTGGTATACAACGTATCCTGGGGTTCCGCCGATGCCACTTTCGGAGGGCAGTACAGTTCATTGTATAATGATCGATATGTCGCCGAGCCGCCAAACTCTCCCATGAATATCGAAATATACGACTCTGACAGCACCAGCGGGGATGAGCTCATGGGGACGTTCAACTCCGCGCCCGCTGTAGGCGACACGGTTACCTGGACGAACGCGGTGAATGGCGATGCACAAATCACTGCGACGATTCAGGCTGTACGCTAGGCCGGAAATAAAAATCATAAACGAAAACCAGTTGAGATTGTTTTAATAAAGTATTGTTTTTATGGGTAGAACAAAGTAAAATTGGGATAAGCGCTTAACCTGCATTTAATTTTTATTCATTGCCGGAGGTAATTATGGAGAAAATTCGGTTGACGATGGCTCAGGCACTTCTGAAATTTTTGGACCAACAATATGTCTCGATCGATGGTGTCGAGATTAAATTCGTTAAAGGAATAATGGGCATATTCGGACACGGCAATGTGACGGGAATTGGCGAAGCGCTGGAACGCGGCGGAAGCAATTTGGTATTTATACAAGGCAAAAATGAGCAAGGCATGGTGCATGCCGCAACCGCTTTCGCCAAACAAAATAACCGCACGCAAATTTTTGCCTGCACATCGTCCATAGGTCCCGGAGCTCTTAATATGGTAACCGCTGCCGCAACGGCAACCGTGAATCGAATTCCGGTATTAATTCTCCCCGGAGATATTTTCGCAACCAGACAACCGGACCCGGTGCTGCAGCAAATGGAAATTGGCAGCGATTATACGGTGTCGGCAAATGACGCCTTTAAAGCGGTAAGCAAATATTGGGACCGTATTTCGCGTCCAGAACAATTAATGACAGCGGCATTGCAAGCGATGCGGGTGCTAACGGACCCCGCGGAAATGGGCGCCGTCACTTTAGCTTTGCCACAGGATGTCCAAGCGGAAGCGTATGATTATCCGGCGGATTTTTTCGCCAAGCGTATCCATTATATGGATCGCCGCTCTCCATCCCCTGATGCAATTAAAAGGGCGGCAGCATTATTTGCCGGCAAAAAAAGGCCGCTCATTATCTCCGGTGGCGGCGTGCATTACTCTTCAGCAACAGGCGAGTTGGCAAAATTCGCGGAAGCGTTTCATATACCGGTTGCCGAAACGCAAGCGGGCAAAAGCTCATTGCCCTGGAACCATCCGTTAAATGTCGGCGGCATTGGCGTAACGGGAACGCTCCCGGCAAATAAGCTCGCAAGAGATGCTGATTTGATTATTGGCGTCGGTACGCGCTATTCGGACTTTACAACCTCTTCCAAGTCGGCATTTGCAAATCCGCATGTACAGTTCGTCAACTTGAACATTAACAGCCTGGACTCGGAAAAAATGGAGGGCGCGGCCATTATCGCCGATGCCAAAACTGGATTGAACGCTTTGCGGGAAGCATTGTTGGCGGCCCGTTACCATAGCGGCTATGCCGAAAATGAAATAGCCGACCTCAAAAAAGAGTGGGATCAAGAGGTCGACCGTCTATATGAATGGGATTGTCCGGAAGGGCTGGCCCAAACCCGCGCAGTCGGCGTTATCAATCAAACCATTGACCCCGCCGCTGTGATCGTAAATGCGGCTGGAAGCCTTCCCGGCGATTTGCACAGGTTATGGAGGGCGCAGGCGCCAAAAACATATCATATGGAGTACGGTTTTTCGTGCATGGGTTACGAAGTGAGCGGGGCATTTGGCATTACGTATGCGGAGCCTGAGCGGGAAATATATGCATTTGTCGGAGATGGAAGCTACTTGATGCTGCATTCCGAATTGCTGACAAGCTTGCAAGAAGGCAGAAAAATCACTGTTTTGCTTTTTAATAACCACGGCTATCAATGTATTCATAACTTGCAAAAAGAACATGGCAGCGATGGGTTCGGCAACGAATTTCGCTTCCGGGATGCGGCAACGGGGCACCTATCCGGGGAGTATCTGCCGATTGATTTTGCCGCGCACGCCCAAAGCCTTGGAGCGAAGGCATACAAGGCCCGCACGGCTGAGGAACTGCGCGACGCCATCATGAAAGCGAAAGCGGAAAAAATCACCACTTTGATCGAGATCGCGGTTGTGCCCGGCACGAATACGGCCGGCTATGAATCGTGGTGGCGCGTAGGCGTTCCGGAAGTTTCCGCAAGCGAAAAAGTATTGGCGGCGCACGATGCAATGCAGCGGCAGATGCAAGCGGCAAAATCATATTAAAGGCTTGATAGGAGGGACATAAACAAGATGAAATTGCCGTTTAAGCTTGGCGCGCATCCGATTAACTGGGTTGGCGAAGATGTGAAAGAACACGGTTCCGATACGCCTTTTGCAAAGATTGTGGATGATATGCAGGCGTTAGGGTTGGCAGGCACTGAAATGGGGCGCAAATTCCCGACTGATATTGACGTGCTGAAACGGGAATTGGCAAAACGCGGCTTAAAGCTTGTTTCCCAATGGAAATCGGTATTGCTTTCCGATCCCGCGTTTCGGGAAAAAGAGTTGCAGGCATACCGGAAACATGCGGAATTTTTGCAAAAGATGGGCGCGGAAGTCATCAGCACTTGCGAAATCGGCGGTTCGTTGCATTTTGATCCGCGCCGAACCCCGCATGAAAAGGAAGTAATCAGACTGGACGATGCGGGATGGAAATGCTTGGCGGAAGGCCTTAACGCCGCCGGCGCGATTGCTAAAGAGTACGGGCTTAAATTAACCTATCATCACCACGGCGGGACCGTTGTCGAGCGACCGGAAGAGATTGACCGCTTAATGGAATTAACTGATCCCAACCTCGTATACCTGCTTTTTGATACCGGTCATGCTTATTACGGCGGAGCGGACCCATACACAATACTTGAGAAATATTATGATCGCATCGCATATATCCATCTAAAGGATATCCGCAAGTCAGTATTGGAAAGAGCACGCGCCCGGCATGCCGATTTTATCACCTGCATCCGCGACGGCGTTTTCACCGTACCGGGCGATGGTGATCTTGATTTTGCCCCGATCATAAGCGAGCTTGTGCGGAGAGGGTATAATGGTTGGGCAATGCTGGAGGGCGAACAAGACCCCGCGCTTCATCCGCCATTCCGATATGCAAAACGGGCTATACAGTATCTCGAAGAAATTTCAACCAAGGAAGGTGAATAAATCCGTGGCTTCCTATATTACTTTTCCGACCGGAAAGGCTTTGGATTTTACCGCTATCGGCAGATTATGCATTGACTTAAACGCGAACGAAATCAACCGCCCGATGGAAGAAACGACAACTTTTACGAAATATGTTGGCGGATCGCCGGCAAACATCACAATTGGCATGTCCCGTTTCGGGATGAAAACGGCTTTTATCGGCAAAATCGCGGATGATCAAATGGGGCGTTTTATCAAACGCTATTTGGAAAAGAACGGGATTATAACCGAAAACGTCATAACGGACCGAACCGGCGCGGTAACAGGCCTGGCCTTCACGGAAATCAAAAGCCCCTCGGACTGCAGCATTCTGATGTATCGCGACAATGTTGCCGATTTGAAACTACAGCCTGGCGAAGTAAGTGAAGATCTGATCGCGAAATCGAAAGTCCTGCTTGTTTCCGGTACGGCGCTCGCGCAAAGCCCGTCGCGCGAGGCGGTGTTTTTGGCGCTTCATTATGCCAGGAAACACGGCGCCGTAATCGTTTTAGATCTGGACTACCGCCCGTATACCTGGACATCTTCGGAAGAAACGGCTGTTTACTATAATTTGGCCGCGGAAAAATGCGATATATTGCTTGGCACGCGTGAAGAATTTGACATGATGGAGAAGTTTGAGCAAAACCCTGATAGCGACGACCACATAACGGCAGGCAAGTGGTTTCAATATTCCGCCAAAATTGTTGTGATCAAACACGGCAAAGAGGGCTCCATTGCCTACACCAGCGATGGGGTCGGGCACCGGGCCAAAAGCTTTCCGGCAAAAGTCGTCAAAACGTTCGGCGCCGGCGATTCGTACGCGGCGGGGTTTTTATACGGCTTGATGCAAGGATGGCCGGTAGAGCGCAGCATGGAATTTGGCAGCGCGGCGGCGTGCATCGTCATTTCCAGCCATAGCTGTTCCGATGCGATGCCAACCGCCGCTTTGGTGAACGACTATATCGAACGCTGCAACCGCGGCGAAATTACAGTTTGAAAGGGGATTTAACACGATGGCACAAATTTTGCAAAACTGGATTGGCGGAGTGTGGACAAACTCCCGCTCTGCCCAAAACGAGCCGGTATATGATCCGGCTACGGAAGAAGTGCTCGCATATGTGCCTTTTTCCACGAAAGAAGATGTGGATGCAGCTGTGGAAAGCGCGAGGAATGCTTTTCAGACCTGGAGCCGCACGCCGGTACCGCGTCGGGCCCGCATTTTGTTCAGGTACCAGCAATTGCTCGTCGAACATTGGGATGAGCTTGCCAAGATGGTCACGAAAGAAAACGGAAAAAACTATAAGGAAGCATACGGTGAAGTGCTGCGCGGCATAGAATGCGTAGAATTCGCGGCCGGCGCGCCGACCTTGATGATGGGCAAACAGCTTCCGGATATCGCCACAAATCTGGAATCGGGCATGTACCGCTACCCTGTAGGCGTCGTTGGCGGAATCACACCGTTTAATTTTCCCATGATGGTGCCATGCTGGATGTTTCCGCTGGCCATTGCTTGTGGAAACACGTTTGTGCTGAAACCGTCGGAACGGACTCCGCTTTTGGCAAACCGTCTGGCCGAATTGTTCCATGAAGCGGGCTTGCCTGCCGGCGTGCTCAATATCGTGCACGGTGCACACGATGTCGTAAACCGGATATTGGAACATCCCGGGATTACGGCCGTATCGTTTGTCGGGTCGCAGCCGGTTGCGGAATATGTGTATAAAACCGCGTCCGCACATGGAAAACGCGTGCAGGCGCTGGCCGGAGCGAAGAACCATACGATTGTAATGCCGGATGCCGATCTTGATCTGGCGGCAAGGGAAATTATCAACGCGGCTTTCGGTTCTGCCGGCGAACGTTGCATGGCTTGTTCGGTCGTCGTCGCCGTGGGTGAAATCGGCGACGCGCTGGTGCAGAAATTGCATGCGGCTGCGGATCGGATTACGATCGGGCATGGGTTGGAAGAAGGCAACTTTCTTGGTCCGGTAATCCGCAGTTCGCAAAAAGAACGGGCCTTTAAATATATTGAAATCGGCGAAAAAGAAGGCGCGTTTCTGTTGCGCGACGGGCGCAAAGACGCGGCGACCAGCGAAAAAGGATATTTTGTCGGGCCCACGCTGTTCGATCAAGTCCAATGTGGCATGAAAATCTGGGAAGACGAGATTTTTGCTCCCGTCCTGTCAATCGTGCGCGTCAACACGCTTGATGAGGCGATTGAAGTTGCCAATCGCTCGGAATTCGCGAATGGCGCTTGCCTGTTTACAAAAAGCGGCGCGCCTATGCGACAGTTTCGCGAAACGATTGACGCCGGCATGCTCGGGATCAATCTGGGCGTACCTGCGCCGATGTCGTTTTTCCCGTTCTCGGGTTGGAAAAAATCGTTTTACGGAGACTTGCACGTGAATGGCGCGGACGGTGTGGAGTTTTACACCCGCAAAAAAATGGTAACCGTCCGTTGGTGATGGCAACACGGCAAATGGAAGGAGGATGACTGCATGGCACTTGTTTCAATGGAAGATATGCTTAAAAAAGCTCTCGAAGGCGGTTACGCCGTAGGACAGTTTAATTTGAACAATCTGGAGTTTACCCAAGCGATTCTGCAAGCGGCTGAAGCGGAGCAAGCGCCCGTCATTCTTGGTGTCAGCGAACCATATATTCCTTATATGGGAGGGCTTAAAAATATCGCGGGAATGGTGAAAGCGCTGATCGAATACGAAAATATCACAGTTCCCGTCGCCTTGCATTTGGACCATGGCACGTCATATGAAGTGTGCCTGCGCGCGTTGTTTGCCGGCTTCACTTCCGTTATGATTGACGCTTCCCGTCTTTCTTTGGATGACAATATTGCGTTAACCGCGAAAATAACGGCAGCCGCCCATGTGCTGGGCGCTACGGTCGAGGCTGAGCTTGGGCGCATAACCGGCCGGGAGGACGACATTGTGGTCGATGAAGTGGAGGCTATGTATGCCGATCCCGAAGAGTGCGTCCGCCTTGTCAGAGAGACCGGAATCGATTGTCTGGCTCCGGCGCTCGGATCCGTCCATGGCCCGTATCGCGGGCAGCCAAAGCTTGGTTTTGAGCGGATGGGCCAAATTCAGCGTATGACCAAATTGCCGCTTGTGCTGCATGGGGGAAGCGGTCTGCCGGAAGAAGAAATCCTCACGGCGATTTCGCTCGGGACGGCAAAAATTAATGTCAATACGGATAATCAAATGGCTTTTACAGCCGCCATCAGAACCCATTTGGAGGAGAATTCCGCAGCATACGATCCGCGGGATTACTTGAAACCGGCGAAAGAAGCAATCAAACATTCGGTCAGATTAAAAATCCGGCTATTCGGTAGCGTTGGAAAAGCGGAGGGGAACTAACCATGGAGAAAATCAAAGTCGGTTTTATTGGCGCAGGCAGAATCGGCAAAATTCACATTGAGAATTTATTGCGGCTGCCGCAGGTTGAAATTGCGGCAATCAGCGACTTGTATGCAAACGCGGAACTTGCGGCATGGGCGTCGGCAAAAGGCATCGGAAATGTTACCCAAAATAGCGATGATGTGATTCGGAATCCGGATATCAACGCGGTATTTATTTGTTCTTCAACCAATACGCATGTCCCTTTGATCAAGCAGGCCGCACAAGCGGGAAAACATATTTTTTGCGAAAAACCGGTCAGCATGGATATATTGCAAACGGAGGAAGCGATTGAAGCGGTTCGCCAGGCGGGGATTGGGTTGCAAATTGGCTTTAACCGCCGTTTCGATCACAATTTTAAGCGTGTCCGCGACCATGTGCGGGAAGGGACAATCGGCGATCCGCATATCATCAAAATAACTTCGCGCGATCCCAATCCGCCGCATGAGGACTATATCAAAGTTTCCGGCGGCATCTTCATGGACATGATGATTCACGATTTTGACATGGCACGCTATCTGTGCGGCAGTGAAGTTGAGGAAGTATATGCGCAAGGCAATATTCTCGTGGATCAGGTATTTGCCAAATACGGCGATGTGGACACGGCAATTGTCAATATGCGTTTTCAAAACGGCGCGTTGGGAGTTATCGACAACAGCCGGAAAGCTGTCTACGGCTATGACCAACGTGTGGAAGTCTTTGGCTCGAAGGGGTCTGTTCAGATCGCCAACGATCATCCGAATACGGCGGTAATCAGTTCAGCCGACGGAATTGTTTCGGAAAAACCGCTTCATTTCTTTTTGGAACGGTATCGGGAAGCCTATGTTGAGGAAACCAGACTTTTTATCGATAGCCTGTTGCACGGAAGACCGCTGCCGGTTACCGGAGATGACGCATTGCAGGCAGAGCGGATTGCGCTGGCGGCAAAGCTGTCCTACCGCCTGAACCGTCCTGTGAAAATCAAGGAAATTTATGAACTAAATAAATCATGAGAGGTGTAGAGACTTGCCTAATTTAATTGTTGCACCGGAACAAAACCCGGATAAAAGCGGGCAACTGCTTTCGATTACTCCGGAATCCGCCGGTTGGAAATACGTGGGCTTCGAGGTTGTTAGACTTGCTGCAGGCCAAACATTGCGCCGGGACACTGGCGAACGGGAAGTATGTCTCGTGTTGCTTGGCGGCAAAGCGAATATCGCTTCAAAATTTGCTTCATGGTCCGGCATTGGGAACAGGATGAGCGTATTTGCAAAAACGCCGCCGTATTCGGTTTATGTACCGAATGGCGATTTTTACAATATCCAGGCGCTCACCGATTTGGAAGTGGCAATTTGTTCTGCACCCGGATATGGAAACCATCAGGCGCGTTTAATTCCACCGGATCATGTCGACGTTGAAACAAGGGGATATGGCAGTATCGAACGGCAAATTCATCATATTTTGCCGGAGACGAAGCCTGCAGACAGTCTGCTTGTAGTTGAGGTTTTCACCCCGAATGGGCATTGGTCCAGCTATCCGCCGCACAAACATGACCGCGATGCGCTGCCGGACGAGTCTTTTTTGGAAGAAACATATTACTACCGGATACAACCTGAACATGGTTTTGCGCTGCAACGCGTTTATACCGATGACCGAACGTTGAATGAAACGCTTGTCGTGAAAAACGGCGAAGCCGTTTTGGTTCCGCGCGGTTATCATCCGGTGTCCGCTCCGCCCGGATACGATGTTTATTATCTGAATGTGATGGCGGGTCCGGTGCGCACCTGGAAATTTCACAATGACGCCGACCATGAATGGATTTTGGCAAAGCCTGATACCGATACCAACTGATCATGTTATTGCAGGAGATATTGAAATTAAGCATAATGAAAAGCAGCGGATGATAAACGTTCATCCACTCTTGCGTTATTCGATTTTATTCATTATCGGAGGTCTATTCGTGAAAGCTACCATTTATGATGTCGCAAAAGAAGCCGGGGTTTCGATTGCAACCGTGTCAAATGCGATAAATGGCAAAGGCAAAATCAGCAAAAAAAGGCGCGAACAGATCTTTAAAATTATGGAGCGGCTGCAATACCAACCCAGTATGATTGCGTCCGCTTTAACCGGCAAGAAAACTTTTTCCCTGGGGTTGCTGATACCGGATATATCAAACCCGTTTTTTGCGGAGATTGCGCGAGCGATCGAAGACCAGGCTCACCACTCAGGTTACAGCGTCATCATCTGCAGCACCGACAATGAAGAAGAACGGGTCGAACGCTATATCTCGTTATTGTTGCAAAAAAGCGTCGATTGTATCATTATCGGAACCGGTATCGAGAATATCGATACGCTTATCCAACTCCAGAACAAATCGATACCCATTGCCATGATCGCCCGCGAAGTCTCTTCGCTTTCCGTCCACACAGTGGTAACGGACGATTTTGTCGGGGGAACACTGGCGGCGCAACATTTTCTCACACACGGGCATCGCAACTTGGCGGTTTTATCGGAAAATTTAAAAGTTAGCAGCAGCCGCGAACGGATAAGAGGGTTTAAAACAGCGCTTTTGGAAGGCGGAGTGGCATTCGATGATTCCTGTGTTGTCGAATGTGACCATAAAATCGAAGACGGTAGACGAGGCATGCTGGAACTTCTAAGCAATAAGAAACATCCGACGGCCGTATTCTGCTGTAACGACTTATTGGCGATAGGAGCGCTGCAAGCGATCAAGGAAAAGGGGTTGCGTGTGCCGGAAGATATATCCATCATCGGATTTGACAATACCATACTCGCATCGGTTACCGATCCGCCGTTAACTACGGTAGCCCAACCAATGGAACATATGGCGAAACTGGCTTTCAATTTGCTGATTCAGGATTTGGAAAATACCGAGTCCATCAAGCAGCGTATCGTTTTGCGGCCGGAGTTGATTGTACGGCAATCGACTTCGGCATATAAGGGATGAGCTCATTACAATACCAGTCAAGCAGGGCATCAACCAGCCGGTGAAATCCCGGTCCGCGGCAATGACCATGCTGCCCCGTAGCCGACAGACAAATAACGACGGGATCCGGCGGCTGATGCCCTGCAAAAAGCATATGAGTAAGCAAATGGGGGATCGCCTTCCCGCTCAACGCCAACATGTTGGCTCCCCCTGTGTATCTCGAGCGCCCCCCCTGAACAATTCTCCCTGCCCTGCACAGCGCAAGCGTTCCCCTGCCCAATCCTCCCCGCCCTGCGCTAACGGATGAATCGCTTTCCTGCACAACCCACCCGCACACCGCTAACGGACGCCACCGCGGCTATTCGCCTTTAACCGGTAGTTGTTTGATTTTACAAAAAAATTTGACAAACCGTATTGTAAGCGATAACAATTTGTGATATTATTACTGCAAACGTTACCGGAAACGTTTGCAGTAAAATGTTTAGACGGAGGTGGCGGGGTGGCAAACATAAAAGATATCGCCAAATATGTAGGTATTTCGGTTTCGACCGTTTCGCGAGCGATGAATAATCACCCCGATGTGAGTGAAGAGACCAAATTACAAGTAATGGAGGCGATAAAACATTTTAATTATCGGCCCAATGCGGTAGCTAAAGGGTTGATTCAGAAAAAGACGTATACGATCGGATTGATGATTCCAGAAATATCCGACCCGTTTTTCTCCGACTTGGCCAATGCTGTTGAAGAAAAGTTATCGGAAAGCGGCTATCAGGTCGTATATGGAAACACAAACCGCAATCCCAACAAAGAAAAACTGTTTGTCACAAAAGCGATTGAAAGGCAATTTGACGGGTTGATCATTACCCCGGATTTTTTCGACGATGAATTTAAGAAAATCTTGTCTGAAATTGAAATGCCCGTCGTTTTGCTGCGCAGAAGATCGCCTGCCGGTTTGTCGTTTCCTTTTGTCGATGTCGATCACTACGAAGCGGCCACTGTGGCGGTTAACTACCTGATCGGTTTAGGCCATAAAGAAATCGGTTTTATCGGTATGCCTGAGACCTCGTTCACCGGAAATGAACGGTTGCGGGGATATACGGACACGATGCGGAAACATGGGATTTTTTCCGGGCCAAACAGTATCGTTCATGGCGGTCGTACGATTGAACAAGGGCGGGAAGCGATGGGCAGACTGTACGAGAAAAATCCGAATTTGACGGCAGTATTTGCGGCAAACGATCTGCTGGGCATCGGAGCGCTTGAGTGGCTGGCCATTCACAATATTCCGGTGCCGGACAAAATGTCCGTAATCGGTTTTGACAATTTGGAATACGCTGATCTGCATTGGGTGCAACTGACAACAATGGGGCAGCCGCGCGACGAAATGGGCAAAAGAGCGGCGCAGCTCCTCTTGCAAATGATTTCAAACAAAGATCAATCTCCGCAATCCGACTTGATCAAAGCTGATTTGATCGTTCGCAAGTCTTGCAAGCAAATTTAGATTCCAAAAGCATTTTGCTGGAAAACAATTTTGCATCAAAGAAGGGGAGATTCGAACATGTTTAGAGAGATCAGTAAGAAAACGGCTATCTTATTCGTGTCCATTATGCTCGTTAGTGCTGTTTTGTTGGCAGGTTGCGGCAAAAAAGCGGAACCGGAGAACTCCGCAACATCTGCTCCATCGGCAGCGGAAACAAATGCGCCTGATGACAGTTCCGCGAAAGACTCCGGCAAGCTGGTCGTGTACGCGGCATTGAACGAAGACGACATAGTCCAGATTCAAAAGCAGTTTAAAGCCGACACCGGAATTGATATCGAATACTTACGCTTAAGCGGTCCGGGAGAAGCAAGCACCCGCATCGTAGCTGAAAAGAACAGCCCGAAGGCGGATATTATGGTAGGGGGCTCTGTGGAGTTTTATGATGCGTTAGGGCAACAAGGGCTGCTGGAAAAATACTCTTCCCCCAATGCCCAGGGTCTTGACGCGACATTTATCGATCCGAACGGATACTGGCAAGGGTGGTATATGGGCGTACTAGGCATCGTGATCAACACGGACAGATTCAATAAAGAACTTGCACCGAAAGGCGTTCAGGAACCGAAGACATGGGACGATTTGCTTGATCCGCATTACAAAGGTTTGTTTATTACCTCGAATCCGGCAACGGCCGGCGGCGGCTATATATTTGTCGCTGACCAGTTATTCAGGCTGGGCGAGCAAAAAGGCTGGGAGTATTTGCAGAAACTGAATGAAAATGTCCATCATTATACGCCCGGCGCAGTGGATGGCATCAAGCTTACCGCAACCGGCGAATTTGTCGCAGCCATGTCATGGGCGCACGATATCGTGAAAACCGCCAAGCAAGGCTATCCGATTAAAGTGATCGTTCCGGATGACACCGCGTTTGAAGTAGGCGGCGCGGCAATTGTAAAAGGCGGCCCGAATACGGAGAATGCCAAGAAATTTATTGATTGGCTGTTGACTAAACCGGTTCAAGAAATGAATTCCAAAAGCTCAAATCGTTATTCTGTAAGAAAAGATGTTGCGCCGCCGGAAGGCATGATCAAACTTGAGGATGTCAAACTTGTTCAGTATGACCGTGCCAAGGCAGCGGAAATGAAAGCGGATGTAGTGAAAAAGTTTACGGAAATGATTGGCTCCAAATAATAAGCTCTGGCATGAATAAACGTAGAAATTAAACGTTCCGGGGAATGGCGCTAACCGCCATTTCCCCGGCAAATGCTTTGGCTTGCAATGAAAGGTGTGAGCGGCTTTGATCGCAGAACTGAAACGTTTGAGAAAAGATCCTGTATTGGCACTGGCGATTGCAGCCATTCTTGCAATAACGGCTATGTTCATTATCTGGCCAATCCTTAAAGTTGTAAGTTATCCGCATCTCGAAGACTTTCTAAGTTTATTTACAAATTCGCGCTGGTTCCATGCGGCTGTGAACAGTTTGCAAATGACGGTGATTTCCACAATAACTTGTACGGTATTGGCGTTTGTGTTCGCGTACGCGATCGCCAGGCTGGATGTCCCGCTAAAAGGACTGTTCAAATTTATTACGTTGTTGCCGATCGTCTCGCCGCCGTTTATTGTGGCGCTATCCTATATTTTGCTTTTCGGCCGGCAGGGGCTTGTCACGAAACAACTTTTTGGCCTGAACATTGATATTTACGGATGGCAGGGACTTTGGGTGGTGCAGACCATTACCTTCTTCCCGTACGCCTATGCGGTTATATACGGAGTGTTAAAAACGACTTCGGTCAATTTGGAATATGCCGCTTATAATTTGGGAGCGTCTCGCTGGCAAGTATTTAAGGATGTATTTTTTCCGCTTTGCCGACCGGGCATAGCGGGCGGAGCGCTCATCTCAGCTATGAGCATTTTGGCGGATTTCGGCAACCCGATCGTTATTGGCGGAAATTTTAACGTGCTTCCAACGGAAGCTTACATGCAAATGGTGGGATTTTTCGATTTGCCCGCCGCGGCAATGTTGTCGACTTACCTGTTGGTTCCGGCGCTTGGCATATTTATCATCAACAGACGTTGGGTAGGAAAACGCTCCTATATTACCGTAACCGGGAAAGAAACCTCTTTGCCGCCTTATCCGATTCACAGATTTGTTAAATGGAGCATTTTCGCATTCTGTATCTTTGTTTCCGCATTCGTGCTGGCCGTTTACGGAGTTTTGTTCTACGGCGCATTCGCCAAAACATGGGGATATGATTGGTCATTTACTTTAAAAAATCTGCATTATGTTTTTGCCAAAGGCACTGAAATCACCAACAGCATCAAATTCGCGCTGATTTCTTCGCTCGCGGCTGCGGTGTTCTCCTTGTTGCTCGCCTATATTGTGCAAAGAAAACAAGTCGGGATTAACCGATTCCTTGATTTTCTCGCGATTTTGCCGGGAGCGGTTCCCGGAATATTCCTGGGACTTGGTTTCGCCATGGCGTTTAACGAAAAACCGTTCATGTTAACAGGAACATCCGCGATCATGATTCTCGCCTTAATGTTTTGGAATTTGCCCACATGCTACAGTTCAAGCCTTGCGGGCTTGCAACAAATCGGGACTTCCTTGGAAGAGGCTTCTGTCAATTTGGGGGCGGGGAATTTCAAAACATTTAAATCCATCTTGCTGCCGCTATTAAGCGGACCGTTCATTTCCGGTCTTGTCGTATCATTTTTGCGGTCGGTCACTTGCTTGAGCGTCGTCATTTTTATCTATTCCGCCAGCACATCGGTGGGCACCATTTCGATTCTCAGCCTTGTGCAAAATGGCGAATGGGGCGGGGCGTCGGCGTTTACGGTCGTGCTCATTTCAATCGCGTTCGCAGTTTTGGCGGCGACGAAACTTTTCTTTAGAAATCAGGGAAAGTCATACGATTTGTAATATGGAGGAGCATATGAAAACTGGGGAGAACTTGATACGAATAGAAAATGTCACGAAGAGATTCGGCAATTTTACGGCGATCAATCATGTCTCGTTAGATATTCCAAAAGGCCAATTCACAACACTTCTCGGGCCGAGCGGATGCGGCAAGACGACGCTGATGAGACTGATAGCCGGCTTTCACGAACCGGATGAAGGCAATATTTATATTGATGGCAATAAAATAAACGGAATTCCGGCATATAAACGCAATACACCTCTAGTATTTCAGGATTATGCGCTTTTTCCGCACATGACCGTTTTTGAAAATATTTCGTATGGATTAAAGCTAATGAAAACCCCAAGCAAACAAATCAGCGAAAAAGTGCAAAGCATGCTGGAGATGTTTGGCTTGCAAGGTATGGAAAACAGGTATCCGAAGCAGTTAAGCGGCGGGCAGCAGCAAAGGGTCGCATTTGCGCGGGCGTTGATAATTGGCAAGTCCATTCTGTTGATGGACGAACCGCTCAGCAATCTCGATGCGAAAATGCGGGTGGAAGTGCGCAACGAGCTAAGGGCATTGCAACAGCGAACGGGGATAACGGCCATTTTCGTCACGCATGATCAGGATGAAGCGCTCTCCTTGTCGGATAAAATTGCCGTTTTCAATCGTGGAGAAATTCTTCAGGTTGGTTCCCCGTGGGAAGTTTATTTTAAACCTGGCAGCAAATTTGTCGCTGATTTTGTAGGCGTGGCAAATTTTTTGGAGGGTGAAGTAGCGGCTGTCGAAGAACAGGACATCTTCGTAAAATGCCAAGAGCTTTTAATCAAAGTGGGCAAAAGCGACTACTCCTTGCAAAAAGGCGATAAGGTGACGCTCGTCATTCGGCCGGAGTGCATTGCCATTTCCGCGGGCGCGGAGGGCATGAAGGAAGCCGATAATGTATTGAAAGGGGTTATTCAAAAGAGCAGTTTTTTGGGGCGAATGATTCGATATTGGGTGGAAGTCGACTCCATGCTATGGACTGTGGATGACGCCAATCCGAGCCGCACGGGGCATCTTGAAGGATTCGCGCAAATTGCTTTGGACAAAAGCAAGATTCATATATTGCCGAAGTTCGACAATTAAACCCGATCAGGGAGTGGGGAATAATGGCAACCCTTTATGCGTTGAACGTCGGGCGCGGCGACTCGTTTTTTGTGGAAATTCCAACCGAAAAAAAATCATACGTGATTTTGCTCGACGGCGGCAACGTTTTTTTTGATGAAAGCGTCACTCCGCTTGGATTTATGCGCAAAAAAGGCTGGTCGTGTGTCGACTTGCTGATTTTAACTCATATACATCCCGATCATCTTATCGGGCTTTTGGATGTGGCAAAACACGCAACCGTAAAAGAGGCGGTGCTTCCCTATCCGATCTTTTCGCTTCATTTGGGTGCGATGCATCGGCCAAAGGCGCTGCAAACCGCCGAAATGCTGCAAAAATACGAACAGTTGTGGAGCGATTTGCAAGAACAAAACACCCGCATTTTTGTTCGATCTCCGTTTGGCGCAAAATCGGTTTGGCGGTTCGGCGAATTGCTGCTGCGCCATTTGGATCCGGTGGATAAAAACCATTTGTCCGCTTACAAAATAGTGGAACGACTTTCCGCATCGACTGCGGAAGAGCAGGAACATTTATGTGAAATTTTCGATGCGCAATCGAACGGGGACAGCAGTGTGTGGCTGTTGGAACACCAGAATGGCGCACACCTGTTTTTATTTGGGGCTGACGCGCTCTTGCCGAACTGGGAACGAATCACAAAACGCGAACAACTGCATCCGCATGGTTTTAAAGTGCCGCATCATGGTGTGACAGATGCGTGGAACGAACATTTGCTGCAGCTGTTATCCCCGGATTGGCTTTTAATCACAAACGACGCTAACGAATACGAAATATATCACGAAAAATGGGAGCAACTTGCGAAATCTTCAGGCAGCCGGTTATTTGTAACCGGATCGCAGTCTGACACCCAGCATTATTTATCGCGGTTACCGCAGCTTCCGGAGAGGATTGAGATAAAATGATGCCGTTCAAACGACCATATCGCATGATCGTAACGGATATTGATGGAACACTGGTTGATACGCAGCAAATGATCAGTGCAGAGAACAAAACAAAAATTTACTCCTTTCAACAGCAGGGCGGCATTGTTACGTTGGCTACAGGGCGCATGGAAGATGCGACTCGCCGTTTTGTCCAGGATTTGAATATACGGCATCCCGTTATCCTTTATAATGGGGGGAAAATTGTTGATTTTACGACGGGGCAATGCCTATTTGAGGCAGTCCTTGCGGAAGATGTAATCCGCGCACTGATCCGATTGCTGGAAGCGAATCCGCATAATATGATTTTTTATTCGGAGAAAAAATTGTGGGTCAAAGAGATTACGCCGACATTGCAAGATTATATGAAAAAGGATCAAGTTCAGTGCAGCGTTTGGAAGACGCCGGAATTTTTGCTGCAAAGCAAAGTCAACAAAATATTAATCATTCGGGAAGACCGTAACTTTTCCGCCGTGCGGCAGGCTTTAGAGCAGTTAACGGGCCGCTCTTGCGAATTGGTTCAGTCGGAGCCGACCTATTTGGAAGTTTTGCCTCAGGGCGTCTCCAAAGGGCGCGCTTTGCAAATGCTGGTCGACCATTTGGGCATAGATATCCGGGAAGTGATTGCGATCGGCGATAATTTGAACGATCTGGACATGATTTTAAAGGCTGGTTTGGGTGTGGCGGTTTCCAACGCGCATCCGAAACTGAAAGAACATGCGCAATATATTGCTTCTTCGCACCTTGACCACGCGGTCGCCGATGTAATTGAAAAATATTGTTTGCCGATTAACCGGTAATTTTAAGACGTTCCTGTGGAGGAAATTTTATGATTGTTGGTTTGGGAGAATGGGGATTGCAATATCTGTCAATAGAAGAGCATTGCAAAATTACGAAAAGTTTCGGCATGCGATACTTGGAGTTGGGAATCGGCGGAGATTTTCCCGGTAGAATACAACGCGATGTTTCCCAGCAGGAAGTTGACGATCTGCTCACTTGTTTGCAAGATTATGGAATACGAGCGCCGTTCGTCGTATTGGAAAGTGATTTCACGTTGGAGGACCCGCAAGAAGTGCGGAAAATGATCGAGCGGGCCGCCAATGATATTCGATTGGCCGCCCGCCTTGGCGCCACGCATGTGCGATTGTTTGCCGGATTCGAGCTTGCCGCCAACATGACGGAGGACCGTTGGGCGCGCATGATTCAAGCGTTTTCCGAACTTCATGCGCTTTGCCAAAAGTACGATATTGTCATTTCGATTGAAACGCATGGGCGAATCACGAAGAAAAATAATGGGTTTATTCAGGAACATACCGTGACAACAGAGTGGAACTCGTTGCAACGGCTGTTGCGGGAACTTCCCCCGGAGGTCGGTTTTAATTTTGACCCGGGAAATTTGAAAACGGTAGCGGAGCGTTCGTTAAGCGATTATGCCAAACTGCTTGGGAACCGGATCAATTACTGCCATTTGAAAGACTGGAAGCGGACGGATGATTACTGGGTGGCTTGCGCGCCCGGCGACGACGACTTAAATTATGACGAATTGCTAGAATCAATGACATTTCAAGGCGTTTATCTCATTGAATACGAACAAGTAAACGATGTCGTCGATGGTATTGGCAGAAGCCTGAAATATTTGCGCTCAATACGGCCCGATTTGCGGTTTGAATAAGCGGAGGTTCAGCGTGTGCGCCAACCCTTGCCAAGGAAGTGAGAATGGATGGGCGATATATCGAGTATATGGCATATAACGCAGGGTGAAATGATATTAAGATTGGGCGTTTCCGCCATTCTGGGCGGATTGATCGGCTTTGAGCGGGAATGGAACAATCATGCCGCCGGCTTTCGTACACATATTCTCGTCTGTTTGGGCGCCACATTAATTATGCTGCTGTCGATATATGGGTTTTCCGCATTTGTGGCAGAAGCGAACGTCAGAATTGATCCGGCCCGTTTGGCAGCTCAAGTAATTAGCGGTATTGGTTTTCTTGGCGCCGGGGCGATTTTGCGGAACGGTTCCGTAATTAGCGGGCTCACGACAGCGGCATCTATCTGGGTGGTGGCTGCGATAGGCTTATGCGTGGGGGCGGGGTTTTTGTCCGCCGCCGTGATTTGCACGCTTATGGTTTTATTTAACTTATTGTTGTTGAACAAGTGGGAGAAACGTATACTAGGCCGCCGCCGAAATTTGGAAATTCGTATTGAAGCGTTTGACCGCGCCGGCGTGATTGGTAAAATTGCGGCGGCTTTTCACGAAAACGGCATACAGATCTTGAATATGAAGGTGGAGTCGACCGTCGGAATATTGGACGCAACAAGCCGGACGCCGACGGTGCGGTTTAGCGCCCGCACAAAAGCGCAGAATCTAGACCAGATCATTCCGGCAATCGGGAGATTGCGGGAGTTGCCCGATATTATTCGGATTGACTACACAGGCGACGTGAAAACCGATTTTCAGGAATCAATATCTGCACGATCGATGCACAGTTGAAAATGAATCAAAATGGCGGGACATGCGCTATCCGCAAACGCTTACACTTTTGCCCACATGTTCTATTGACTCATTGGACGAGTTGTGATATTTTAAAAATGTCGATAGAACAAGTTCAGTTTAAAATGGATGGAGACTTTGCAAGTCATCCATTTTTAAATCCGATCTCTTGTAACTACATAGATACATACCTACAAATCAATTCGGATATACGATATTGGAAATTTTTTATAGCGGGTTTTGTAACTACATAGTTTTATAGTGGTATACTTAAAAAAATATAAATCTCATTTGGGAGTGAACCACTATGAACACAATCAATAAATTAAGTCCAGTTCCTCTTTATCATCAAATAAAAAAGGAATTGGAAAAGAAAATAAAAGAAGGACAATTTAACGACAACCCAAACTTTTTGAGCGAGCAGGAAATTTGCGAGATGTATTCCGTCAGCCGGACAACGGTCAGGCAAGCGCTAAGAAAAATGATCGAAGAAGGATTGCTGTACAAAAACGATTTGCGCGGCAGGCTGCGTGTGGCTGCGCCGAAGGTCAATCAAAACTTGACGAGATTGTACGGCTTTTTTACGGAAGATGTGTTGAATTCAGGAATGAAACCGCATACGAAGCTGCTTTCGTTGGAGGAAGTGCATGATCCGCATATTTTATCATTGCTTGGGCTGCAGGAAAATGAAACGGCGTATCTGATTTCCCGACTGCATGAAGGAAGCGATGAACCGCTCGCGATTCAAAACTCCTATATCGCCGAGAAAGTTTTGCCCAATATCAAAGAATTAGATTTGACGAAATCAATATTTAAATATATTACCAAGTATTCCGCAGTCAGAGGCACGCAGATTATCAGTATGCGTTTCCCGACCAGCCGGGAGAGGACGCTCTTGCGTTTGAACAACAAAGTTAGCGTATTTCAAATAAACCGCACCAGTTATGCGGAAGACGGGACGGTGATTGAATACTTTGAGTGTGTCCTAAGCGGGGACCGCTATAATTTCACAATCGATTGGACCTCGTAATTCGCGTGTATACGTGAACGGTACCGCTTTCGCCCGGGGCCCGAGACGACAACACCGCAGAATAAACAACCAGTTCCGGGGAAGCGGCGCCGTTTATTTTTTGTCCCATTGTAAGCGCATTCCTTACAATTCTTCACAAACGAATACACAGTGTTTGTTATTACAGACACTTTGTATATAAAAAATTAAGCCAAGGGGTGTTCGAAGTGAAAATGTTCAGATTGGCAAGCATCATGTTGTTAACGCTTTCGTTGATTTTTGTCGCGGCGTGTTCCGGCGGCGGGGGGAGCAAAAACGATGCGACTCAGGAAACCAATCAGCCGGACAAAGCTGCGAACGAAACGACAAACAATTCGGGACAAGAACTGCTCTTTGTCGGCTGGAGCGGCGAGCAAGAACTTGCCGGACCTCCGATCAAAAGTTACATGAAAGCCTGGAGCGATGCGCATGCGCCGGATTCGATTACATGGATGGGGTGGCCGTGGGGGCAAACGCTTGAGCAATTGCTCCTCAGAGGGCAAGGCAATGAACAGATGGATGTGGCGCAAGTCGATATCGGCTGGCTGAAAACACTGAGCGACGCCGGCTTGTTGACGGACTTGTCTACGGTATTTGATCAAAAATGGCTGACGGATAATTACAGCGAAGCATATTTGAAAATGGGCCAGGTGGACGGCAAGCAGGTTGCGCTTCCATGGACCGTCGCCGCCACTTCGCTGGTGAAAAATCCAAGCATTCTGGAAGCATCCGGCGTTAAGCAAGATCCGACGACGATCGAAGAATTTGAAGCGGCTCTGAAGCAAATCAAGGCGGCGAATAAAGACATCGTCCCATACGCGTTTGACACCAAAGATGAAGAAATGAGCACGGACTTTCAGGTTTGGCTGAAAATGTTCGGCAGCGACGTATTTGACGATAATGGCAATATCATTATCAACAACGAGGGCGGCGTCAAGGCGGTTACCTGGTTGAAGAGCTTGCTGGATCAAGGTTTGGTCAAGATGGATATTGCCAAGTATGATGCCAGACAATTGTTTGTTCAGGGAAAAACGGCATATATCGACGACTCGATCATTATCAAGGGGAATGTAAGCAGCGCGGGCGTTTCCGCCGCCGATTTGCCTTCCAGGATAAGCCCGGTAAAAAGGCCGGTTGTAAAAGCGGGCGACCCGCAAGTATCCAAGCTGTGGGGACATATGCTGGTTATTCCGACTACGGCCGTTGCTCCAAAGAAATCAGCAAGCTTCATTCAGCACCTTGTAGGTCCCGAATCCTCATTGGATTACTTCACCAAAGTGGGACAATTGCCGGTTGTCAAGGAAGCGATCGCCAACGAGAAGGTGCAGAGCGATCCGATTTCCAAAACGTGGTTGGAGTTGACCGAATTCAGCACGCCGTCGGATACGGAAAGAACCAATGTGAAAAAAGTGCTTGATAAAATTATTACGGAGGAAGTCCAGGCGGCTATGCTGGGTGCGAAGTCGCCGCAAAAAGCAATGGATGATGCGGCTTCCCGTATAAAAGAGGCAATGAAATAAGGTTTGTCGCATGCACAGCGCCGCCTGCTGAAAAGGCTGTCGAATGTTTCGGCCCTCCTTTCCGGCGGGCGGGCGTTCTACTTCATACACAAAAGGGAGGAAGACAGGATGTCTTCTCATTTCGGCGATTCGGAATATCACGATTTGTCTGTGGAAATCCGCGACGACATCGCGATTGTGGCGATCAACCGCCCTAAGGTGTTGAATGCTTTATCAAGAAAGACAAAACGCGAGCTCAGGGATTTCTTTCAAAAAGCGAATGAGCGCGCGGATTTTAAAGCTGTGATCCTGACCGGCGGGGGAGAGCAATCGTTTTGCGCCGGAACGGATTTGAAGGATATGGGCACACACGAAACGGTCGAAGGGGTGGACATGCTGTGGCTTGAGCATCGCATGAATGAAGCCATTCGCTATTGCAACAAACCCGTAATTGCCGCAGTGAACGGCTATGCTCTCGGCAGCGGATGCCTGATGACGATTTTGTGCGATTATTCGGTTGTCGCCGACTCTGCCATCCTCGGCTTTCCCGAAATTAAGGCCGGCTTGCCTTCTTGCATCGAAATCGCCCTTCTCCCCCGGTTGGTTGGCCTGGCCAAGGCCCGGGAGATGACCTATTTCGGGGAGCCAATCAGTGCCAAAGAGGCGCTGGATATAGGTCTGATCAACAAAATCGTGCCGAAAGAAGCTGTCATGCAGGCCGCCGTGCAGATTGCCCGCAAATTTATCGCAATCAGCCCTGCGGCAAGACGCAGCCAGAAAGAATTAATCAACAAATGGATCGAAACGGATTTTAAAGCGGCCGTAGAATACAGCATACCGTTGGGCGGCGTCTGTTTCGCGACCGGCGAGCCGAAAATTGAAATTCAAAAATTTTTGGATAAAAAGCGCAAGTAATAACAGGCAGGCGCATTACATCAGCAAAAATTGGGAGAGACGACCATGATCCAAAAAATTTCCGCAGAAGAAGCAGCTATGAAAGTAAAGTCGGGCCAAACCGTGATCGTTTCCGGGAATGGGGAAATGCTGCTGCCGGACGATTTGTTGGCCGCCCTCGAGAAGCGTTTTTTGGAAACGGGCGAGCCGCGCGATTTAACTTTGATATACAACGTGATTCCGGGTGCGCAGCGAAGCGGCACCGGAATTGACCGGTTCGCCCACCCGGGGATGGTAAAGCGTATTTATGCCGGGGCTTATTTTACGCTCAGAGTGGATAAATTGAATGAACTCATCAAAAACAATCAGGTGGAAGCTTATCTGATTCCGTACGGGGCGCTCTATAATATGGTGCGGGCCGGCTCGGCAGGTCATCCGGGTATTCTTACTTCCGTGGGACTGGGGACGTTCGTCGATCCGCGCAACGGGAAATATCGCTTGACGGCGCGGACGACGGAAGACATCGTGCGCGTGATGACGATTGACGGCAAAGAATATTTGTACTGGAAAGCCTTGTCCGCGGATGTTGCCTTGATTCGCGCGACGACGTCTGATGAAGAGGGAAACCTGTCGATCGAACAGGAACCGAATTCAATCGGCTTGCTCCATCAGGCCATGTTGGCGAAAAACAACGGCGGCATTGTCATCGCACAGGTGAAACAAATTTCCAAACCATTTTCGGTCCATCCGAAACTGATTACCGTGCCGGGCATCTTTGTCGACTACGCCGTTGTTGCGCCAAATCAAATGGACGCCATGCCGTATAATCCCGCCTGGACGGGCGACATTCAAGTACCGGTTGATGAATTGCAACCGATTCCGCTCGATTACCGGAAAGTCATCGCCCGGCGCGCGGCAATGGAACTGCGGCCCGGGGATTTGGTGAATTTCGGATTTGGCTTGCCTTCGGATGTGCCGGCGATTGCCGGTGAAGAAGGGATTTCCGAGAAATTGATCTTCAACGTGGAGCATGGGCCGATTGGCGGCATCCCCAACAACAAGGAAGCTTTTGGCGCCGGAGTGAATATGACGGCGATCATGGATGGGCCCGATATTTCCGATCTTTTTGACGGGGGACGTCTGGACATGACTTGCCTCGGAATGGCGGAAGTCGATCCGAACGGGAGTGTGAATGTGAGTTGCGTGAATGGCAGGTTCAACCTGGGCGGCTTTATGGATATTGTGCATGCGACCAAGCGCATCGTTTTTTGCGGCACGTTCACGGCGAAGGGGCTCAAAGCGGAAGTGAAGGATGGCCGGCTGCATATTTTGCAAGAAGGAAAATTTGTCAAATTCATTCCATCGTTCGATTATGTGTCCTTTAACGGAAAAGCCGCGTTTGCAAAAGGCCAGCAGGTAACATATGTAACTGAACGGGCCGTATTTTCGCTGACGGAAAAAGGCTTGACGCTGATTGAAATCGCCCCGGGAATCGATCTGGAGAAAGATGTCCTTTCGCTCATGGCCTTCCGCCCTCATATTTCAGAGTCGTTAAAAGAAATGGATGCAAGAATCTTCAAACCGGAGAAGATGGGGCTTGCTCACGATTTTGCCAAATAAGGGAGGGGGTTGTATATGAATAAGGATAGCAGGATCAACCGCAGGCTGTCCGACAGTCAGTTCGGGGTCATATTAATCTTGCCGGCCCTGGCCGTGTTTCTTTCCGTCATCCTGTATCCGTTTTTAAAATCGATAACGCTTAGTTTTACCAATCTGAGTTTGCTAAGCCCTAAAACCTCATATGTCGGTTTTGCCAATTTTATGGAATTGTTTCATAACCCTTATTTATATGAGTATATCAAAAATACGATCGTCTTTGTCGCCGGGACGACGTTGATTCCTTTCGTGCTCGGATTTATTTGGGCCATTGTGTTGAATCACGGTTTTAAAGGTTCGGAATTTTTGAAAGGGATTACTTTGGTCAACTGGATTATCCCCAGCACCGCCATCGGTTTTTTGTGGATCTGGATTTTTCAGGGGAATTACGGTTTTGTCAATTACATTTTAAAAATGTTGGGCGTAATCAAGAATGATATTTCATGGCTGGGTAGGGTCGATACCGCGATGATTGCGGTTATCATTGCGAAATCGTGGCAAACATTGCCCTGGTTTATGGCTTATCTGATTGGCGGATTAAACATGGTGCCGAAGGAGCAAATTGAAGCGGCCCGCATCGATGGCGCCAACAACCTGATGGTTTTTCGGCATGTCATTTGGAGCAATATGAGAATGATCATCAGTTTCCTGCTTATTCTCGGCGCAATCGGCAACCTGCAGCACTTTGACATTTTATGGGTCATGACGCAAGGCGGACCGATCCGATCGACGACGACTTTATCGGTTGCCGTTTATCGCACCGCTTTTCAGGAATGGAATATCGGGATGGCGGCAACGATCGGCGTTATTTGGGTCGTAATGATTTCGTTATTCGCCGTTTTCTATTTGCGGCATATTTTGCGGGAAGATTTGAAATAAAGTTTGTGAAACGAGGCGAGGTGAGGGGCATATGTTTGAAAAATCAAAATCTTATCGGATCTTTTTTTGGATCTCGTTTATCCTGATCGGCCTGTTTGTGCTTTTCCCGCTGTACTGGATGATCAATACGGCATTAAAACCGATTACGGAGGTATTGACGCCTGATATATGGCCCAAGCATCCAACATTGGTCAACTTCATGGAAGTTTTTCAGAACAAGGAAATTTTGCTGTACTTTAAAAACAGTTTTATCGTATCGATCGTAACCAGCATTCTCTCCACTTTCGTGGCGGCCTATGCGGCGTACAGCTTTTCCAAGTATCGTTACAAAGGCAGAATTTCTTTTATGTTATTGATTCTTGTTTCCAAAATGTTCCCTTACGCCGTTCTTCTGCTCAGCATTTATGTGATGATGCAAACGCTCGGCATGCAGGACAGCTACGCGGCTTTGGTCGTCTCGTACATCACTTTTGCGCTGCCGGTTGCGGTGTGGACGCTGAAAACTTATTTCGACGAAATCCCGGATGCGCTTGTCGAAGCTGCGAAAATCGACGGGGCGTCAAACTTCGGAATCATTCATAAAATCATTTTTCCGCTCGCGATTCCCGGTTTGATTTCGACAGCCATCTACAGTTTCGTGTGGAGCTGGAACGATATTCTGTATTCTTTAACTTTGATCACTTCCGCGGAAAAAAGGACGCTCGCCTCCGGTTTGATCATGACCTACATCGGGGAAGGAAACGATAACTGGGCCGGAATGATGGCCGCTTCCGTTGTGGTTTCCATTCCGGTGGCGATTATTTTCATTGCCGTGCAAAGGTTCTTTGTCCAGGGCCTGACGGCCGGGGCGGTAAAAGGATGAAACTTTATGCCGCGGAGCTTGCCGTAATGAAATGAACTTAAGCAATGGAGTTGAATGACAGATGTCGCAGGATGCGCTGGTTTTATTGAAAAAGTTTGCGGATGGAGTTGCCCACCTGATTTTTAATCATCCGCCGCTCAATCTGATGTCGGCCGATTTCAACCGGCAATTGGACCGCGTGCTCGATGAAATCGCCATTGATGCCGGAATTCGGGCCGTTGTGGTTACGGGCGCGGGAGAGAAAGCGTTTTGCGCCGGCTCGGACATTAAGGAATTTCCCGGGCTTGTGCGGGAAGGAACGCATATTACCAAAAAACTGGATCCGGAAAACCAATTGCTGGACAAATTGAGCTTTTTGCCGCAACCGACCATTGCCGCCTTGAACGGCGTAACGCTCGGCGGAGGCGGGGAAGTTGCCTTATGTTGCGACTTGCGAATCATGGGCGAAAGCGGTCGCATCGGATTTCCGGAAATAAAATTGGGATTGTTCCCGGGTAGCGGCGGCTTGGTGCGTCTGCCCAGGCTTGTCGGAGACAGCAGGGCAAAAGAACTGATGTTCTTCGGGGAACTGATCACTGCGCACAAAGCTTTGGCGATCGGATTGGTGAACGAAGTGGTACCGGATGGGAAAATTGTGGAACGCGCCCATGAGCGTGCCGCGCAATTGGCAAACTTGTCCGCGCAGGCCATTCAGGCGATCAAATTGGGCGTGAACCAGGTGCGCGACATGCCGCACCAGCAAGGAATACGGTTCTCGCTCGAACTAAGCCGCCGGATATTCCTGACGGACAATGCCAAAGAAGGCATTCAGGCGTTTTTTGAAAAACGGAAGCCGACATTTAATGCGTAGTGAAGGCTTTGCAGAGGGAAGGAAGGTTGGAAGTGCCCGATGAATCATGATATTCAATCCGCGGAACAGCTTTTTACGGACGTATTGGTGATTGGCAGCGGAGGAGCGGCGCTTAGGGCAGCTCTTGAAGCGCATAAAGCGGGAGCCGAAGTGTTAATTGTCGTGAAAGGCCAGCATCAAAAAAGCGGAGCGACTTATTATAGCGTCGCGGAGATCGGCGCATTCAACGTTCCGGATGGCGCGGCCGATCCGAATGATCAACCGGAGCATTACTATAACGATATTCAAAATGCCGCATTGGGCATGTCCGACCCGCGATTAAGCCGGATACTGGCTTCCGAGGCGCAAGCCGCGATGCGTGATCTGGAAAATTACGGTGTTGTGTTTGAAAAAGAAGATGATCATTACCTGGCGTTTCAAGCCTGTTTTTCTTCAAAGCCCAGAACGCATGTGATCAAAAACCATTTTAAACCCATTGTGCATGCGCTTGGTTCCCAGGTGACCAAAGAAAATATCCGTTATATCGAAAGATGCATGATAACAGATTTGATCGTGCGGGACGGCCAATGTTTTGGCGCCTTTGCAATCGATCAAAACGGCAAATTCCTCGTCATTCGGGCGAAAGCGACAATACTGGCCACGGGCGGCGCCAGCCAGTTGTTCGCAAAAAACCTGTATCCGCCCGACATAACCGGCGATGGGTATGCCATGGCTTACCGGGCAGGCGCCCAACTGGTCAATATGGAGTTCATGCAGGCGGGCATCAGCCTGTTAAATCCCGTTAATTTATTCAATTCCTATATGTGGGAGGCTTTCCCGCGGGTTACAGACAGGGATGGGCTTCCGTTTATTGCCAATTATTTGCCCGACGGTGTGACAGAAGAGGAAGTGATGAAAACCAAAGCAAGACATTTTCCGTTCAGCACGAGAGATCATTCCAGGTACCTGGAAATATCGATTCAAAGCGAAATCAACAAGGGCCATGGGACGGCAAACGGCGGGGTATATCTGGATTATCTGCAAACCGATTTTGCCAAAATTCTTCAGGATAAAAAGTCGGATATCGGCAAAATGTGGAGCTTGGCTTATGACTGGTATTTGCGCCGGAATGTCGATTTGTATAAGGACCGGTTGGAGATTACTTGTTCCGCCCATGCCATCAACGGCGGGGTGCGAATCAATGAAGACGCCCATTCCAGCGTGATCGGGCTTTTTGCCGCCGGGGAAGTGGCCGGCGGGCCGCACGGCGCGGATCGGCTGGGCGGGAATATGGCGGTGACGTGCCAGGTGTTTGGCAGCAGGGCCGGGAAGGCTGCAGCCAGGTTCTCCCGGGAAATCGGCGGGCATCGTGAAATGAAGCCTGCATTAAACGCGCATCAGGAATTTATTTACCGCATACGGCATCAGCGCGGCGTGTTAAAAATCGGCGATCTGAAAAAGCGGCTGCAGGAAAGCGCCAACCGGAATTTGCTGATCATTCGCAGCGAAGAGTCGTTGCGGCAATTGAACGAGCTGATTTATGAACTGGAAGACAGTTTGTTATCGCAAAACTGTTCTGTCGAGTCAGCCAAAGACCTTGTCCGCGCGATTGAATTGAAAAATTTGCTGGATGCCGGCCGGATGATTTCAAACGCCGCTTTAGCGAGGAAGGAAAGCAGAGGGGGACATTATCGCACTGACTTTCCGACGCTGGATCCGAATTTAAGTCAAAACATCATTATAGACGCGAACAGGCCGGAAGGTTGTTTTTTCGCGAAATTGGCCGAGTTGTAAAGAACGGGGGATGAGGAATGAGTGTGCTTCCGGAAACAATGCGGGCTTTAGTTTACGAAGCCCCTCGCCAAATGACAATGAGAGAGGTAAAGGTGCCGAAACCGGAAACGGGCGAGCTCTTGATTCGCGTTTCCGTGGCGGGCATTTGCGGCTCGGATTTGGGAGGATACCTGGGGCATAATTCGCTGCGCAAGCCGCCGCTGATCATGGGACATGAGTTTTCCGGAACGGTCGCCGCCATCGGAGTTGGAGCGGCGGAAAAAGCGGGAAAACCGTTTCGGATTGGCGATCGGGTAACCGTGAATCCCCTTGTAAGCTGCGGGCAATGCGATCGCTGCAAAGAAAGCAGGGAGCACTTATGCCCCGACCGCAAACTTCTCGGCGCGGGGCTGCCGGGCGCTTTTGCCGAATTTGTCAAAGTGCCTGCGGAAAATGTGCATCATTTGCCCGATTCCGTAAGT
>DASVDB010000075.1 GCA_036381315.1 Bacilli bacterium
CAGCCTGGTGAAGATGGGGGCGGCAAAGAGCGGGGCGGACTATTACCTTGAAGTCAAATTCGCCCCTGAAGCCGGCAGCATCATAGCGGGCGGCAACAGCGGGGAGATTCAGACGCGGATCAACAAGAACGACTGGACGAATTACAACGAAAGCGACGACTATTCGTTCGACGCGACGAAGACGACGTTTGCCAACTGGGATCATGCAACGTTGTACCAAGATGGCGTGCTCGTCTGGGGCACGGAACCGTAACGTTATTTCATTTCCATGTGCCGGTTCTAACCCCACCACCTTTAGGCAGCCAGCTTCCAGCACATGCGTTTGGTAAACGTTAAGCCTCCTGCGCAACGCTAAAGCGGGCGAGCATCTCCCCGCGCAACGTTAAAGCGGGTGAGCATCTCCCTGCGCAACGCTAAAACGGATGGTTCGCCTTACCGCCCAACGCTAACGGACGTAGCAGACGCTATTTGCCGAAAAAAGGCTGCTTAAAAATTTTAACGGTCACCACAGCGGCTATTCGCCATTTCCATGCCCGAATATCAGGAAAAATGCAAGAATAGGCGCTCTCACGTCCGTTAGAAACGAGAAGCGGGCTATTCACGCAAAATAAGCTCTCCTACGAACGTTAAAGGCTAAAAGTCAGCCCACAGCAGTACACTAGCCAGTCAGTAAAAGGGGCCGGTTTCAAATCGGCTCCTTCAACAAATCCGAATAGCCACAATAAGGAGGGGAATGATGTCATGAAATTGCCAAAGTTCAAAAAAACGGGGAGCTTGATCCTCACTTTTCTTCTCATATTCTCTTTTTTTGCCGCCTCTATCGGCGTTCCGCAAAATAAGGCCGAAGCGGCGCAAGACACCATTTATAAAGACCATTTTTTACAATTGTACGATCAGATCAAAAACCCGGCTAACGGATATTTTTCACCTGAAGGATTGCCGTATCATGCCGTTGAGACGCTTTTGTCGGAAGCACCGGATTACGGGCATATGACAACATCGGAAGCGTTCAGTTACTGGCTGTGGCTGGAAACGATGTATGGCTACTATACCGGCGACTGGAGCAAACTTGAAGCGGCGTGGGATAAAATGGAACAATTTATTATTCCCAATGCGTCCGAACAGCCGACGATGGGCTCCTACAATCCTTCGAGTCCGGCGACATATGCACCCGAGCATCCATATCCCGATATGTACCCGACAATGCTGAACAGTTCCGTCACGGCGGGCAAAGATCCGCTCGATGCGGAATTGAGGGCAACATACGGCAATAATCAGACCTATTTGATGCATTGGCTGCTTGACGTCGACAATTGGTATGGATTTGGCAACACTTTAAACCCGTCGCACACAGCCGCCTATGTCAACACATTCCAAAGGGGCGAGCAGGAATCCGTTTGGGAAGCGATCACGCATCCGTCCCAGGACAATTTCAGTTTCGGCAAACAGGGTGAAGGTTTTGTGAGCCTGTTTGTAAAAGACCAAAGCGCACCGGCGCAGCAATGGCGCTATACCGATGCGACAGATGCGGATGCCCGCGCCATTCAAGTCATGTATTTGGCGAAATCGCTAGGTTACAACAACGCAACATACTTGGACAAAGCGAAAAAAATGGGCGATTATCTGCGTTACGGCATGTATGACAAATATTTTCAGCAAATCGGCAGCGCGGCGGACGGGTCGCCCACCCCCGGCACCGGCAAAGATTCCGCGCATTACTTGTTGGCTTGGTATACGGCTTGGGGCGGCGGTTTGGGCTCCGGTGGAAATTGGGCGTGGAGAATCGGCGCCAGCCATAACCATCAAGCCTATCAGAACGTTCAAGCCGCATACGCGCTTTCCGAAGGCGGGCTTATGCCAAAATCGCCTACCGCGCAAACGGATTGGGAAACCTCGTTGCAAAGGCAGCTGGAATTCTATACTTGGCTTCTGTCCAGCGAGGGGGCAATCGGCGGCGGTGCGACAAATAGCGTTGGCGGCAGCTATCAACCGTATCAAGCCGGAAAAAGCACATTTTACAATATGGTCTACGATGAAGCGCCTGTTTATCATGATCCGCCTTCCAACACCTGGTTCGGTTTTCAGGCTTGGCCGGTAGAACGGATCGCTGAATATTACTATACGTTGGCGCTAAAAGGCGATAAAACTTCACAGCATTACCAGATGGCGAAAACCGTTTTGGATAAATGGGTCAAGTGGGCGATGAGCTACACGTTTATCGACGAAAAGCCGGTAACCGACTCATCCGGATATTATTTGGACGCTAACGGCAACCGCATTTTAGGCGGCAATAATCCGCAGGTAGCCACGATTCCCGATCCCGGCCAATTTTATATTCCGGGCGGGCAAGAATGGCAAGGGCAACCGGATAATTGGGACGGCTTCAGCAATTTTACCGGAAATCCGAATTACCATGTCATTACCAAAGATCCGAGTCAGGACATCGGCGTGCTTGGGAGTTATATCAAATTGCTGAGCTATTATGCGGCCGCTACAAAAGCGGAATCCGGCGACTATAGCGCATTGGGCAACCAGGCAAAAACGATGGCGGAACAACTGTTGAATATTGCCTGGAACTTCAACGACGGCATAGGCATCGCCATTCCGGAAACAAGAAAAGATTATTACCGCTTCTTTACCAAAGAAATTTATTTCCCAAGCGGCTGGTCTGGAACTTACGGGCAAGGCAACACGATTCCCGGTCCCGGCGCGGTTCCTTCCGATCCTTCCAAAGGCGGCAACGGGGTATACATCAGCTACTCCGAATTGCGCCCGAAAATCAAGCAAGATCCGCAATGGTCTTATCTTGAGAATTTGTACAACACTTCCTGGAACCCGGCTACACAGCAGTGGGAAAACGGAGCGCCGACTTTTACTTATCACCGTTTTTGGGCGCAAGTCGATATCGCCACAGCTTATGCGGAATATGACAGATTGATCGCAAACGGCTCTATTTCTCCTACGCCGACACCGACGGTAACTCCAACACCTACAGAAACACCTACACCGACACCTACGCCTACGCCAACCGTTACGCCGACACCGACGCCGACTTCAACAGCCAACGCCGTTTTGCAAGTCGAATACCGGGTGGGCGATGCGAGCGCGACCGACAATCAGATGAAGCCGCAGATGCGCATCGTCAATAACGGTACAAGCGCGGTTCCGCTTAGCAGCTTAACGATTCGCTACTGGTATACGAAGGGGCAAAACCAGGCGGAAGAATACCATTGCGATTATGCCGTGGTAGGCTGCGGCAACGTAACCGGCACATTCGGCTCGCGATCACCCGCCGCAACAGGCGCCGACAGCTATCTCGAAATCGGC